>JAWXUP010000067.1:0-13597 GCA_044426345.1 Clostridia bacterium
CCGAAATAGGCAACTACGTGGTCGAGAAAATTTACCGATATCACTGCATAAGCGATAGCGAGTTGGAGTACGAGTGGTTAGGCGAACGGATGCCGGATTGCGTACTTCCAATAAAAACACTACACCCCAGATTTTGATAAATCTTTTCGCAAAAAGATTTCGTCTTTTGGATACTTTGGGACGTCCCAAAGTATCAGCCACGCGGCGAGCGAATGAACGTGCTAAAAAACCACGCAGTAAGTGTTGAGTGTAGAGATAAAAAAACATCTCCATTAAGGAATAGAATTAAAATCACCGAACAAAAAACATATAAATAAAAATCCTCTTAATATTTAATTGGGACAAAAAAAGGTAGGGAACGCATAAACTACGTCCCCTACAAAAAATCTTTATTTTTAAATTCCAAAAAATTCTCTACCATTTTTCGTGGTAATTTCCACTACTTCATCGTAAGAAATGCCTTTAAGTTCGGCAATTTTCTCTACAACTAGATTTAAATATCTGCTGTCATTACGTTTGCCTCGAAAAGGAACTGGTGTTAAATATGGTGCATCGGTTTCTAGCATTATGCTCTCAATCGGTACAGCTTTTATAACTTCTTGCGAAACACGAGCGTTTTTAAAGGTTATCGCACCACCAAAGGACATTTTATATCCCATTTTCACCAAAATTTCAGCATATTCTACCGAACCAGAAAAGCAGTGATAAATAAGCTTTTTAGGTGGGTTTTCCATAATTATATCAAGGCAATCTTTGTGTGCATCTCGGTCGTGAATTACAACAGGCATATCGAGTTCGTTTGCAATAGCAAGTTGAGTACGAAAAACTTGTTTTTGTATCTCACGAGGTGAGTTATCATAAAAATAATCAAGCCCAATTTCACCGATAGCGACAACTTTTTCGTGTTTTGCTTGTTCTTTTATCCAATCAATATGCTTATCTTCAAATTCATCAGCAGAATGTGGGTGAAAACCTACTGTTGCATAGCAAAAATCATAGTCTTCAGCCATTTTAACGCAGTCAATCGAAGTCTGTACGTCACAACCAGCATTTAAAACTAAACCGACACCGTGATTTTTAAGGTCGTGCAAAACCTCATCACGATCACCGTTAAATTTTTCGTCATCATAATGTGCGTGTGTATCAAAAATCATAGTCTTAGCCTATTCTCATACCTGATGGAATGCTGTCATCTAAGGTTAGAAGTTTGCAAGAACCGTCTGGTAAATCTGATGATAAAAGCATACCTTCTGACATTTGACCCATCATTTTACGTGGGGCTAAATTCGCAACGATTAGCACTGTTTTGCCAATTAAATCAGCTGGATTGTGCCATTTTGCAATACCAGATAAAATTTGACGTTCGTGTCCACCTACATCAAGTTTGAATTTAAGCAATTTGTCAGATTTTTTCACTGGTTCACATTCTAAAACTTTCGCAGTTAGAATTTCAACTTTTGTAAAATCATCAAACACAATTTCTGGAGTTTTTGGTTCTTCTGGCTCTACAGGAGCTTTTTTCGCCTCAATTTCAGCTAATTTTTTCGCCATATCAAGACGTTCAAATAAAATTGATGCTGTACCTAAAACGTGACCTTCTGCAATGCCACCAAAGTTTACAATGCTTTCAAAACCATCGTTTTCAAGGTTTAATTGAGCTAGAATTTTATCAGAAGTTTCTGGTAAGTATGGTTTAAGTAAAATCGCTGCAACACGGATACATTCAAGCAAATTGTAAAGCACCGTGCGAAGTCTATCGTGGTTTGCCTCGTCTTTTGCAAGCGCCCAAGGCATAGTTTCGTCAATATATTTATTAGAACGACGTAAAAGTGCAAAGATTTCATCAATTGCATCAGCAACTTTTAGCTCGTCCATTTTTTTGCGAACATTAGCAAGTGTACTTTCACATAACGCAATGATTTCTTCATCAAATTCGCCTGTCGCTTTTGGATTTGTCACAACACCACCAAAATATTTATGGCTCATTGTGATAGTTCTATTTACTAGATTACCTAAAACGTTTGCTAAATCTGAATTTATACGTTCAACTAGAAGTTCATAAGTGATAACGCCATCATTTGCAAATGGAATTTCGTGAAGTACGAAGTATCTAACAGCATCAACTGAAAACTCGTCTACTAAATCGTCTGCATAAAGTACATTACCTACAGATTTTGACATTTTACCGTCGCCAACCATAAGCCACGGATGACCGAAAACTTGTTTTGGTAATTCTTCACCTAGTGCCATAAGGATAATTGGCCAATAAATTGTGTGGAAACGCAAAATATCTTTACCTATTAAATGCACGTCACAAGGCCAATATTTTTTATATTCGTCAGAGTGATTTCCGTCGATATCATAACCCAAGAAAGTAATGTAGTTTGAAAGCGCATCAACCCAAACGTACACAACGTGACCTTCGTCAATTGTTACAGGAACGCCCCAATTGAACGATGTTCTTGATACGCATAAATCTTGAAGTCCTGGTTTTAAGAAGTTATTAACCATCTCGTTTTTGCGTGATTCTGGTTGAATAAATTCTGGGTGGTCTTCGATATGTTGCATTAAACGGTCTGCATAGTTGCTCATTTTTAGGAAATATGCTTCTTCTTTTGCATCTTTAACTTCACGTCCGCAGTCTGGACATTTGCCGTCTACAAGTTGGCTTTCTGTAAAGAAAGATTCACAAGGTGTACAATATTTTCCTTCGTAAGCACCTTTGTAGATGTCTCCTTGTTCGTATAATTTTTTGAAGATTTTTTGTACAACACTTTTGTGGTGATCGTTTGTAGTTCTTACAAATTTGTCGTAAGAAGTGTTCATAAGATCCCATATGCGTTTGATTTCACCTGCAACGTCATCTACGAAAGCTTGTGGTGTAACACCTGCTGCAGCTGCTTTTTCTTGAATTTTTTGACCGTGTTCGTCTGTTCCAGTTTGGAAATATACATCAAAGCCGTCTGCTCTTTTGTATCTAGCGATAGCATCAGCAAGTACGATTTCATAAGTATTACCGATGTGTGGTTTACCAGAAGTGTATGCGATAGCTGTTGATATATAGTATTTTTTACTGTCCATAGTGCCCCTCCTGTGAATTTATATTATTTGGTAAAAATTGTGTGTGATGTTTAGTTGTATAATGCGTTATTGCTATAGCGTAATATGCGTTGAATAAGAACATAGAAACGCACGCTGTAAAGCTTGATAAAACTGTTGCAACTATGCTAAGCACTAAAAAGCTTAGATATAATCTAGAAAGCCCAAATGTATTGCCAGCGTACATTGATTTTAATTCTTGATAAGTATCGCGACGTGAAAAGTCTGGATTATTAAAGTTTAAAAAGCAAATATTTTGATATATAGTAACTAGCATTGTGCGTCCTACTGCATAATACATAATAGCAAGCATTGAAAAACAAAACATTGGTATTACTATTATTTCTAAACCTACCATTGTCCAAAGAAAGGTAAAACCAACCGATGCAATTATTATGAGTATCAAGCACGGTAAAAAGCGTATAAAACTTTTTACAACTAGTGAAATCAACAACGAAAGACTGCTCAAGCATTTTGAAATTGAGCTATAATTTTCGAATAAATCACGCAAGTTTACGTTTTTTCCAAACGACATTTCTATATACATTTTATAAGCTGAAATCATTACAGGGAAGAACAAAATAGAAATTCCCCAAAGAATTAATTGTCCATAAAGTTGAGTTAAATAAAACTCATTTAGCATTTCATAAGTGAAAGTTTCAATATCAAAAGATGGCAAAATATTCACTAAAGATACGCTACAAAAAACTAGTGGCATACTTGAGATTAGAATAATAAAAATAACTTTTCCTATGTTATTTATAATTGTCGTCATTGCAAGTTTTTTTGATTCTTGCATCAATCGTCTGTTCATAAAAGCTCCTTTTTATAATAAATCTTGGTCTACACCTAAGTATTTTTGTGATTCTTCGTAAATATTTTCAGAAATATTGCTAATATCTGCTTGGATTGTGCCATTTTGTATATTTTCATCTAAGGTGTATTTTGCGTAGAATGTGAAACAGGCTACAAGATACATAAAACCTATAGTATGTGTAATAATATGTGACCCTACAAATAAAAATATATCAACTATTGCTAATGTTAAATAAAAAAGACTAGGTCCTATCGAAAAAATAAATACTTTCTTCATTTCTCTTTTGAAAATCTGAATATATTTTTTTACGTTTTGCGTATCTTCTCCATTTAAATAACTAGCAAGAGTTCCTAAATAAATACACGAACATTCTGCAGAGGCAAAAACAAAACATATAATAAAACTTATCACCGTAGCAACCAGCCAAATGCAAAAAGCAATTCCATTATTTGTAATACCAGTAATAATAACTACACTTAATAATCCTGAGAATATTAATATCAACGGTACAATTGAAGCAATAACGGTTATTATTAGTGTTTTCCAAGCTGCTACTATCGCTGTATTCGTAACTTTTGAGTTACCATATCCAGAAAAAACCGTCGTAGGTTTAATAGTACTATCACCATTTGATATATCCACATAGACTTTACAACCAACTAAAACAAGTGGTGCACATACTAGTTGAATAACAAACGATATGCCTTCATTATATAATAATGGTAAAAAAGAATAAATTTGCGTAGGTAGCGTAAATAAAAGTGCTGTTACAAAGCATAAAATAAAGTTTTCTTTGATAAGTTTGCGTGCTGAGATTTTAGATTGTTTGCCAATTGATGTCATAAATGCCCTTTCAAAAATGCGAGCCCAGAAGTTATTCCAACGAGTATGGGCTGATGTAATACATAGATTATAAGCGATTTTTTGCCTAAGTATGCTAAAAAATCACATTTCACTGTGTAAAACCAGCTCGGAAAACAATTTTCCTTGATTTTGCCACCTAAATATACTCCAAGATAAAACAAAAATATCCAAGGCAAGATAGGGAAGTAGTCGCTTGAGCTGAATTTTACATTTGTAAATCCTAAAATTGAAAGTCCTTTAATATCAAAACGTGTGCCAGAAATCGTGTTTTTAAAAACCAAGAACGCAGTAAGCATTGAGATTGGGAAAGTTAAATTTAGACGAAGTTTCTCAAATTTTGATTGAATTAATCCATAAGAAAGCGTACTAAATGCTAAAAAATGGATAATTCCAAAGACTACGAATAGGTTTTTGTCAAAAATATAGGTAACAAGTGAAATTGCGAGCGATATCACGCACAAAAGCAAGCCACGTTTTACATTGCTCCGAGAAAATTTCGAGCAAACACCACAAAGTGCTATAAAAGTACCTGCTGTTAGAGCTTGCATAAAACTAATTACTGGATTATATAAAAAATTTAGTGGTACGAGCGAAAATGCTGTTAAATTATACAAAAAATGGTAGAAAACCATATAAATTATACATAAACCACGGATAACGTCGATAATTTCAATTCTTTTGTTCATAATTATACGTTAAAACGGAATAAAATTACGTCGCCATCTTGTACAACGTATTCTTTACCTTCAAGGCGAACAAGTCCTTTTTCTTTTGCTGCAACAGTAGTTCCACATTCCATAAGCGCATCAAAAGACACAACTTCTGCACGGATAAAGCCACGTTCAAAGTCTGTATGGATTTTACCTGCAGCACCAGGAGCTTTTGTTCCACGAGTGATAGTCCACGCACGAGTTTCTTGAGGTCCTGCTGTTAAGTATGAAATTAATCCTAAAAGATGATAACAAACTTTGATTAATCTATCTAAACCAGACTCTGTAAGTCCAAGTTCTTCTAAGAATAATAATTTTTCATCGTCTTCTAAATCTGCGATGTCTTGTTCTAAACGTGCACAAATTGGAAGAACTTCAGAGTTTTGGTTTAAAGCATATTCTTTTACAGCTTCAAAACGTTCGCTTGTACCAGATGCAAAGCCCTCTTCGTCCATATTTGCAGCGAAAATTACAGGTTTTGCTGATAATAGGTCGATGCTATCGATAAGTTCTGCATTTTCTTCGTATTCAGGGAAAACTTTTGCCATTTTTCCTTCTTCAAGCCAAGTTAGTAACTCAGTTAAGATTTTAAGTTCTTGTGCTAAAGTTTTATCTGTTTTTGCAGCTTTTTTAGTTTTATCAATACGACGTTCTAAAATTTCGATATCTGAGAAAATAAGTTCCAAATTAATAACTTCAATATCACGAATTGGGTCTACAGAGCCTTCAACGTGAATTATGTTAGGGTCTTCAAAACAACGTACAACGTGTACGATAGCGTCAACTTGACGAATGTGTGATAAGAATTTATTACCTAAACCTTCACCTTTTGATGCACCTTCAACCAATCCTGCAATGTCAACAAACTCAACCACTGCTGGTAGAATTTTTTTAGAATCATAAATTTTTGCAAGTTTTCCTAAACGTTCGTCAGGTACGCAAACCATACCAACGTTTGGTTCGATTGTACAGAAAGGGTAGTTTGCAGATTCTGCCCCTGCATTAGTTATAGCGTTAAATAAAGTACTTTTGCCTACGTTAGGTAAGCCAACAATACCAAGTTTCATATATATGTCCTCCAATTTAATTTCATCATTATATTTTATCATATATTTTTGTTTTTTTCAATAAGTTTCAAGGTTAAAAATACGTTATAAAAAGTATTTTTTTAAAATGTTTTTGCACTATGCAATGTTTTATAAAAAAAGGAACACATTTAATGCGTTCCTTAGCTTGTCGAAAAACTCATTTTTAAAATAATTACCACAAAAAACAATGCGCACTGTAGGGGACGGCGTCCTCGACGTCCCGTTTTGCATAATAAAACACTACTATACAAAAAACATTACACCTGTAGAGGACGGCGTCCTCGACGTCCCGTTTCGCATAATAAAATACTACTATACAAAAAACATTACACCTGTAGAGGACGGCGTCCTCGACGTCCCGTTTCGCATAATAAAATACTACTATACAAAAAACATTACACCTGTAGAGGACGGCGTCCTCGACGTCCCGTTTCTCATAATAAAACATAGCTCAGTATAGGGTGTAGGCTTGCTCCCACCGTCATATTGCGTGCGATAATTTAATTTTTTATGTAAATTTTATTGCGTATTACGGGTGGCCAATGACCACCCCTACACTATTTTCAATGTTCTTTACGCGATAATATTTGTGACCGTCACAGACGAACACAGTTTGCCTCTACAAAATTTCATATTTTTTTCCTATCTCAGGAAAATCAAATTCGTATCTGTTGTAAAATTCGAGATTGAATACGAAATCAAAACTTGGTCGATTTCATTTTCTTCCACATATTCGCTCATCGGTATTTTGTAAAATCTTAAATCTACTAAGTGAATCTCTTCGTAATTTTCAAGCATAAATGGTACTTGTGCATTAGTATAAGAATCTTTTAGTATCAATAATTTACCTTCTCCTGTTCCTGTTAGCTTAACAAGAGGGTCATTTCCTCCCAAAAACACCTCATACTGGTCTTTTTGCTCTAGTTTTGACATATCATATAGTTCCGAATAACGCAATCCATCTACATCTAATATCTCTATCGTTTGATTTTTAGTATAAATATCAATTATATCCGATTTTACATATCGTACTCCAGAACTCGAATAAATCGTTCCGTTAAAACTTTCGCTAAGCGTTTCTTTTTCTAAATTTTCAATGTCAGACGGAACTTTTTCCATCGCATCCATCAAAGTGGCATAGGCATAATATGCACCCAAACTCGTCCAATGATGATCGGTATTGTAATAAATATATTCATCTTTTTTGTCCATCAGAGCATCATATACGTCAATACCAGAATATAAGGCATACGCATAGTCGATTACTTCTTTTTGACTGTAAATCGGAGCATTTTGAGGTAATTTATACTGATAAATATCATTTTGTGTTGGAATAAGACTGAAATACACAGGAATTTCCACAGCTTGTGCAAAATTATTTATATATCGCATATTTATGTCAACTTGTTCATAACTCGGTTTGTCAAACTTGTCTATTAACGTGTTTTCTGTTGAAATATATACGTCGTTATTTTCCATTTTTCCTAGCAAACTCTCGGTATTTGACTTGATTTCCATAAATTTATCACGAAATACAAACTGGTCAGTCACATATGTTTCATATTTTTTTGTAAATTCCCCAGAAACTAACGTTTCAAACGAAAATTCTGGTTTTTGCCCTAACGTGCGATTTTCTTGCTCAGAGAAAATTTTGTCCTCGGATAAAGCGTTCAGCACAAAAAATCCACCGATATACGCACAAAATAGCGAGGTTATTAAGATATTTGTTTTTTTCATATAGCCTCCTAAAATCTAAAGTATAAAAACGGATTGTAAGTTGCATCTACTAAATACGCTGTACAAACTACCAAAGTTATCGCAATTAACACAAATTCGCCTGCTGGACGTATTTTTTCTGGAATTTTCACGTTTTTCAACAACGGAACAGAGCAAAGTCCACATAAAATTAACATAATAGCAAAGTTTGCAAGATAATATAGCGTTGCACTGTCGATAAATCCTACACTTGAATTTCCAAACATAGTTAAGATATATCCCATAGCACTAGAACCATTACCTTCTATTGCAAATAATGTCCAACCAACTAAAATTACCACCAAAGCATAGATATGCGACACAAAAGATGGAATTTTTTGTAGGATTTTCAGCAAAAATGTCTTCTCTATAACCAAAATAACAGCATAATATAGTCCCCAAAGAGCAAAATTCCACTCTGCACCGTGCCAAATACCAGTTAGTACCCACACGACGAAAATATTACGGTATAATTTTGCTGTACCTTTTTTGTTGCCTCCAAGAGGAATGTACACGTACTCTCTGAACCACGAACCAAGCGATATATGCCATCTACGCCAAAATTCGGTAGCTGATTTTGAGATGTAAGGGAAGTTGAAATTCTCCAAAAATTCAAAACCAAGCATACGACCAAGACCTCGTGCCATATCTGAATATCCAGAAAAGTCGAAATATAATTGGAACGAAAAGGCGATTATACCAAGCCACGCTCCAACAATTGATAGCTCATTTTGTGGCATTGCCTTGTAAATATCCCAAAGCATACCTATATTATTCGCAAGCATAACCTTTTTGAAAAATCCCCACGTAAAAAGTTTTACACCTGATGCAAATTGTTCCATACTTTCACGTCTGCTAGTTAATTGCTCGGCAACATCTTTATATTTAACTATAGGTCCTGCTATTAGTTGAGGGAAAAGTGTTACGTAAACACCAAAATCAATAAGTTTTCGTTGTGCTTTTGCATCTTGTCTATAGATGTCGATTGTGTAACTCATTGTTTGGAAAGTGTAGAACGAGATACCTATCGGCAGTGGTAAATTAAGTGGTTGAACATTTTGTAGCATAGGAATGAAATTTTGAGCGTTTATTAGCAAAAAATCGAAATATTTAAAGAAAATCAATATTCCAAGGTTCAAAACCACCGATTGCGTTACAAAATAACGTGCAATTTTGTCTTTATCTCGATATTTTTCAACTAAAATACCGTGAGTAAAATCTATAAAAATCGATGCTATCATTATTAAGATGTAGACTGGCTCTCCAAAGCCATAGAAGACTAAATTTGCGATAAGAAGTGCGAAATTTCTATATTTTTTGGGTAAAATATAATAAATTGCAAGTACTATCGGCAAAAATTGGAATAAAAAATATAGACTGCTAAAAACCATATGTTCTCCTTTTTTATATTTATCGTTATTTTTGTAGGGTGCGTTGGATTTTTAATTTTGATTTTTAATGGTGATATTTTGTTATGCGTCACGGACGAACACAGTTCGCCCATACAGGGTGTGTTGTTTTTTCAAAATGGCGATATTTTATAGCGTGGTCACGGGCGAACACTGTTCGCCCCTACAGGGTGTATTATTTTTCACGTAAAAATAAATTCATAACACCCACCGTCCCAAACGTGCGTGGCACGAATAACGTAAGTTCAAGCACCGAAATAGGCAACTACGTGGTCGAGAAAATTTATCTACTCCACAGCATAAGCGATAGCGAGTTGGAGTACAAGTGGTTAGACGAACGGATGCCGGATTGCGTACTTCCAATAAAAACATCACGCCCCAGATTTTGATAAATCTTTTCGCAAAAAGATTTCGTCTTTTGGATACTTTGGGACGTCCCAAAGTATCAGCCACGCGGCGAGCGAATGAACATACTAAAAAACCACGCAGTCAGCGTTGAGTGTAGAGATAAAAAAGCACCATAAAATGATTTTAAAAAACGGATAAACCATTATAGCTTATCCGTTTATATTTTATTTTGCTAAAATTTATGCAAATAAAGCATCAAAAGCTTCAACATAAGTTTGTGCGTTGTGACCTACAGAGAAAATAATATAGTTGCCTTGAGTTGACATTTGGTAGTCTTCTACGAATTCAACTAGTTCTGGGTAGAAAGCAGATGAAAGTAATGCTTCTTGACGAGCTAAAATTAAAGCTTCAACTTCTTCAACTTGACCGTCAATAACTTCAACGATTAAAGTTTCGTCGATTTGAGCTGACATCATTGGAAGTTCTGCTACGAATTGAGAAACCATTGTTTCATCAAGACCGTACATATCAGTTAGCATTTGAGAATCGATTTCACCACCCATAACACGTTCTTCTTCTGGAACAGTTTCTTTAAGAGCTGTCCAAGTTTCAGCAACGTCAATTGTGATAGTTTCTTCAACTTCTGGAGTTGTTTCTACTTCAGTTTCAACTTGTGTTTCAACTTCAACATCAGTGTTTACATCAGCATCAGTTGTAGCATCGTTTGAGCAAGCCATTAGGCTAAATGCCATTACACCTGCAAGTATTAAAGTTATAATTTTTTTCATTTTTCAAATCTCCTTTTTGTTTGTTACAACCATTTAGACGGAGGTCATTTCTTTTTGTTCCACTAAATTTATTATTTAACAAAAAGTTCATAATATGCGTGGTTTTGCACGTTTTACATTAATTTATACTGTAGGGGCGAACTGTGTTCGTTCGTTATACCAATATGTCCGTTTTAACGTAATCGGTGCAGATTTATTATCGGCGAGAGCAAGCCCTCGCCCTACACTGTGCATTGTTTTTTGCCTGGTGGTATTTTTCAGTATGTGACGGGCGAACACTGTTCGCCCCTACATTTTCTGTATTTTATTACATTTGCTCTGGAGCATCAATTCCGATAATTCCTAAGCAGTTTGCGATTACTGTTTTAACATCTTGGCATAAAACCATACGCGCTAAACGTACATCTTCTTTTGCATCACGGATACGTACTGCGTTGTAGAATTTATGGAATGCTCCAGCTAGAGCTATTGCATATTTATTCATTTTAGACGGATCTCTATCACGAGCTGCATTTTTGATTTCTTCTGGGAAGTTTGCTAGTAATTTAATTAAATTAATTTCTTCTGGTTCTACTAATAATGATAAATCTACATCATTAATATCGCCTAGAACGATTTTTTCAGCAGATAAATTTTTAAGAATACTTACAATACGAGCGTGAGCATATCCTACATAATATACCGGATTATCAGAGTCTTGTTTTACTGCTAAATCTAAGTCAAATTCTAAGTGCGTATCAGATGAACGTGAGTTGAAGAAAAATCTCGCCGCATCAATCGGTATTTCGTCAAGTAAATCTGTTAGCGAAATCGCTTTACCTGTTCTTTTTGACATACGAACAACTTCACCATCACGCATTAGACGTACAAGTTGCATCAACACTACTTCTAAGTTGTCAGAACCATTCGCTCCAACTGCATCTAACGCACGTTGTAAACGTTTAACGTGACCGTGATGGTCTGCTCCCCAAATGTTGATTACTGTGTTAAATCCACGAGTTATGAATTTATCTACGTGGTATGCGATATCAGCTGCAAAGTAAGTATATACACCGTTTGCACGCATTAATACGTCATCTTTATCCGAACCAAAAAGCTCTGTTGATTTGATGAAAATTGTACCTTCTTCATCTTTATATGCATTACCATTTTCAATTAAAATATTTACAGTTTTTTCAACTGCTCCAGCTGCGTGAAGTGTTGATTCATTAAACCATACATCATAGTCGATTTTATATCTAGCAAGGTCAGCTTTCATTTTTGCGATATTGTGAACAAGTCCGAACTCGGCTAATTTTTCACGACGCAACTCTGCATCAGCATCAATTAAATCCGTACCATTTGCATCGATGAATTTTTGTGCTACTTCACGAATATCTTCGCCTTGATACCAGTCTTCAGCAAATTCAATAGCGTCATCACCTTTAATAATTTGAATAAATCTTCCTTCAAGGCTATGTGCGAATTTATTTACTTGGTTACCAGCATCGTTGATTAAAAACTCACGTGTAACGTCTGCTCCAGACCATTTTAACGTTTCAGCTAAACAGTCACCTAAAACACCACCACGAGCGTTACCCATATGCATAGGACCCGTTGGATTTGCAGATACGAATTCTACCATAATTTTTTGACCAGCAAAATAATCTGTTTTTCCGTATTCTTTACCCATAGTATATACAGTTTTCGCAATTTCTGCATAAATATCACTATTTAAGCTAAAATTAATGAAACCAGGACCCGCAATTGTTACATCACTGAAATATGTACCATCAAGTTCCATATTTTCAATGATAATTGTTGCGATATCTTGAGGTTTTTTACGAAGTAATTTTGAACATTGCATAGCAAAAGATGTTGCATAATCACCTTTTGATGTGTCTTTTGGGATTTCTACCACGAAATTAGGTAGTGTGATTGTATCAAGTTGTCCGTTTTGACATGCTTTGTTGTAAGCATTTAAAATAATGTCATTAGCTTGTTTTTTTGTAAGCTCTATATAGTTCATTAGGCTTGTCCTCCATTTTTTATTTCTATTTTAAAAGTATTATATCCAGCTGTTTGATAATTCAGCTCTACTTCATATTCAAGTTCAAGTTTTCCACCTTCATCGTGAATAGCATTGTTTATATTTTTGGTTTTAACGCCTAAAGTATAAGGGCCTGCAATTGTTTGATATAACCCTACGTGGTGCTCGTCCTGTTTGAAAATCATTTGTGAGGCATTTGCGCCTGTACGAATTAGCGTTACCATATCAGGCTCTATTTTAAGGGTAGTTTTTGTATTTTCAATGCCAGAAAGTGCGCTTTCATCATATTTTATATAATATTTGTTTTGTTTTTTGTAAAAAGCACCTTCTGTTACTAATGAAATTTTATCTGGGTCGCAGTCTTCGAATTCTTGAGTGCTATTTATTGATATTATAACATCTTTTTTCATTTTTACATCCTTTATTGGAAGATTTTTTATTATCACCGTTTTTGTAGGGGCGAACTGTGTTCGTCCGTTATCTGATACGTCTGTTATTTGTAATCAGCTCAATTTTTTTCGTGTCGAACGGTACGTCGAGGACGCCGTACCCTACGTGGTGCATTATTTTTTTGTGTGGTGGTTTTTTATTATGCGTCACGGGCGAACGCTGTTCGTCCGTTATCTGATACGTCTGTTATTTGTAATCAGCTCAATTTTTTTCGTGTCGAACGGTACGTCGAGGACGCCG
>JAWXUP010000068.1:0-13330 GCA_044426345.1 Clostridia bacterium
TTTTCCCTTAAATTCATCTGTGTAATATCTTGACATCTTTTGCTCTCCTTTATATTATTTTTTATCTTTATTCTATCATAGAAAAGCTATTTATTGTACTATTTATTATAACCATTTCCAAGCTTAGAAAAACTTTGTACAGACTACGTTGATTTATATTTAATCCACTGGCCAGTAGATGGAAAAGAACAAGCTTGGAAAGAAATTGAAGAACTTTACACAGCTGGAAAAATCCGTGCAATCGGCGTAAGTAATTTCCATCAAAATCATATGGACGAACTTTTGAAAGTTGCAACAATCAAACCTATGGTTGTTCAAATTGAATCAAACCCATCTTTCAATAATAACGAATTAATTCAAAAATACCAAGATGAAGGCATTGTAATGCAAGCTTGGAGCCCACTTGGTGGATTATTAACCTCTGTTAGAGAAAATGAAGATATCATTAAAATTGGCGAAAAATATAACAAATCTGCAGTTCAAATTATCATTCGTTGGGCTATCGACAGAAACGTTGTTGTTCTTCCAAAATCAGTTACGAAATCAAGAATTATTGATAATTTAAACGTTTTTGATTTCAAACTTACTACAGAAGAAGTTGAGGCTATAAACGCTTTAAAACAAGGAATTCGCGCAGGTTCAAACCCTGATACATTTACTTTCTAATTAAAAACAAAATAAAGTGGACGTCTTTTGATTAAGGCGTCCACTTAGCTTTTCGAAAAGCTTATTTTTAAAATAGACTTTTCGTCAAAATTCATATTTTTTTATTTTCAGCCTTTACCACTTACAACTAGTGCTATATTTTTTCTCGGCAATCGCTCGCCGCGTGGCTGATACTTTGGGACGTCCCAAAGTATCCAAAAGACGAAATCTTTTTATAAAAGATTTATCAAAACTAGTCTAAATTTATCGCTTCGTAAATAATTTTTCTCTGAAAAATTTTTACTTTGCTAGCGTGTGATTTCAGATTTTATTTTAAGGTTAAGGTGAGTTTTGCTTTTGGCAATATTTTTTAGCTTGCCTCTTTTTTGACAGTTTAAATGGACGTCTTTTGATTAAGGCGTCCACTTTTTATGCTTAAAATTATTTAGTTTTATAATGTTCCTGTAAGCATTTAAAATACGCTTCGTCATCTATTGGCATAGTAATTGTTTTATTACCTTGCCACTGCGACCAAATTAGAGCATTTGCGATAGAAAGACTAAAATATCCATCGTGACCATCTGCGATTTGAGGCGTTCCGTCGATTATTTCTCGTGCAAATGATTCTAAAATACCACCATGAGCTGTATACACTCCTTCAAGAGGAACGTTTTCGATATGTACTTTTGGTACAGTTTTACCAGTTAAGTCATTTTTTGAATACTCATTTTTGTCTGCTGCTTCGTTCATACGTAAAGCTTGTAAAGTATAAGCACCAGAAGGTTTTTCACTGAGTACGTGTAAACCTTTTTCGAAAGCTTCAATAGCAAGCTCTTCGTGTTGATAGTGTGGAGTGTTAATTAAAATTGCATCAATATCTGCGTTTTGAATTAAATCGCTATCGGTATCATATACTTTTACATTAATACCGTTGTCTTCTAGCATTTTAGCTACATCATAAGCTTTTTGAATAGTACGATTTGATATTGCGGTGATTTGTACGCTTGGACATTTACCAGCGATTACATTGTTCATATGGAGGCCAGCAATTGCACCGCCACAACCAATTATGCCGAGTTTAATCTGCTTCATATTACACACCTTTTCTTCTTTAAAAATTAGATTTTTGCGAAGTTTTCTTGTTTTTAGTGTATCATATTAACCTAATAAAACCAACGATTTTTACGCAAATGCGTTATTTTTGTAACAACCAACAATTATTGATATACAAGTTTTATATATTATGCGAATTGATTTTTAAATGTTGAGTAATATTTTTGCATTTTCTCCTAAAACTTTAGCTTTATCAACATCGCTTAAAGTTAGCTTTTGTAAATAAGAAATAACATCTTTTTGCGAACACCAAGGATTGTCTGTAGCAAATAAAATTTTGTCTGGAGAAAAAATTTCAACCATTTTTAGCAATATTTCCTCGGATAACATTGAATAAATGCGTTCTTCTTGAGGAATGCTCTCGGTGTAGTTTATATAATCTATCGCAAATGCAGTGTCTAAATACACATTTTCACCTGCTAGCGTTTCGATTACTTCGTCCCACATAAAACAGCCACCCATATGAGCCAAAACGAGCTTTTCAGGATGTACATCACTAATTAAATTTTTTATTATTTGTGGAGTTGCATAAACTGGTTCTGGCAGACCGATATCTATGCCAGCGTGCGTAAGAACTATTAAATCTAATTCATTTGCTTTATAGACTATGCGTTTGTATTTAATATCGTCAAAGTATGTTTCTTGATAGTTAGGGTGAAGTTTAATTCCTTTTATACCCAGATTTTTAATGCGAGTAAGTTCGTTATCATAATCGGGAAAATCAGGGTGCATAGTACCGAAAGAAATTAAATTATCGTATTTTGAATTAATGCTTATGGCAAAATCATTGCAAGTGATAACTTGGTTTGCATGGGTAGCAACTGGTTGATTAACAGAGAAATCTACATTTGAATCGAACATAGCCTTTTGTAATTCGGCAATTGTTCCACCATTAAAAGCAGTGGTTTTAGAAAATTTTTCTAAGCGTGGTATAACTCTAGGGGCTAATTCATCTGGAAAAGTATGTGTGTGAAAGTCTATAATCATAAAAAACGCTCCTTTTATATAACTGAAAAATTAAACATCAATCTGAAGAGTCTATTTGTAAAAGGGTCAGTTTAGCTTTGAACTATTGAAATTTAACTGTTTATTTAAATTAATTATACACTGTGTAGGTAATTTTTTCAATATAAAATGTTCGCTGAAAATAAAAACTTGCTTTAGAGCGTGTGTATATTGTATAATATTAAATATAAATTTATATGTTTTTTAGAGGTGATGATATATGCATAAAGAAAATCAAGCAACTACGGATATTTCACAATTTTTTGCAGGTAATATTGAGCCAGAAATAGGTGACCATTTGTACGTAATTATGAAAAGATATATACATCACGGTTTGTATATAGGTGATGGGAAAGTCATTCATTATCTGCAATCTAGAGTAAGTGAAGATACACTTAGCATTTTCGCAAAGACAGCAAAAATTCGTATATATCCTATAGCAGATAGTCCTGTGGAATTTGATGCTGAGCAAATAATAGAGCGTGCAAAAAGCAGAATTTCAGAAAATAATTTTCAGAAGTTCGGAACAGATTGCGAGAAGTTTGTGCGTTGGAGTCGCTGCGATCAATGTTAAAATAATAATGAAACGATGAAATAAAGGCACAAATGAGATACCTAACTATAAATAGATAGGTATCTCGGACAGTTAAAAAAGTGACAAGCTAAAAAATATTGACAAAACAAAACTTACCTTAACATTCAAATAAAATTTGAATGCACGCACTAGCAAAGTAAAAATTTTTCAGAGAAAAATTATTTACGCAGCGGTAAGATTAGACTAGTTTTGATAAATCTTTTATAAAAAGATTTCGTCTTTTGGATACTTTGGGACGTCCCAAAGTATCAGCCACGCGGCGAGCGACTGCCGAGAAAAAAGATAGCACTAGTGGTAAGTGGTAGAGGTACAAAATAAAAAATTTGTATATTTTGAAGAAAAATCTATTTTGAAAATGAGCTTTCCGACAAAAGAAGACACCTAACTATTAAAAGTCAGGTGTCTTTTATTATTGAATTAAAAAATTAAGCAAGTTTCCAATCAATAGTAAATTTAGAACATTTAGCTTTTTCTCTTAGGAAAATAGAAGTTCTGAATTTTGATGCTGGATTGTCATAAGTTTTGATGATGAAAAGTTCTTTGTCTTTAACATCAATAGTACTTTCAACATAAACATCTTGGAAAAGCCATTTTAGAGTTATAGAGTCACCAGTACAGTTAACTTTTCTGATATCTTGGAATGTTTCATAACCATTTTCTTTGTAACCAACATCTCCAGCTACTGCGTCGATTTCAGTTTTAAGAGTACCATCACAGTGGAAAACATAGTCATAGTTATGTACGTCTTCAGAAATAACTTCGAAAACATCGTTGAAACCGTCTTCTTTTAAAGCGATAGCACGTTTGAAGTCAACACCGTCATATGCACCTTTAGCTTCAGTTGCAATGTAGTTTTCGTTGAAATCAAGAACATCACCTTGAACGATATATTGGTGGTCTTGTCCGTCAACAACTACAGTGTTATGAGAAATAGTACGTCTATACCAAACGCTGTAAAGATGTGCAGCATAACCAGGATTTGAAAGGTCTTTAGATAGAACTTTATCTTTTACCATAACTTCTGTGTTCATTTTGTCAGGGTGTGAGTGAGAAGGAGATGCGTGAGCATATTTTAAGAATACGTTGAAGTTTTGGTTTTTAAGGTTTGCAAAATAAGAAGATTTGTAGCACATTGATTTTCTTTCGATTGGTTTTCTGTCAGAAATGTCAAGATAAGGGAAACAAATTAAATGAGAGAAGTTAAGGTCATCTTCATAATAATATGGTCTTTCTTGAGCAATGCCGTGAGTTTCAGCATATTTTGCAAGAACATTTTTGTAAATGTTAGAAATTTCACTGTCTTCACCAAGTGCTTTTGCAGCTAAAGCATATGAGAAATCATAAGCTTTTAATGTACGGTCTGGCCAGCCATCATTTGGATTTGGGAAAACATCATTATCGAAAGCATAGTAGTAAGGTGCTGTTAACATATCAATGATAGTTTGTTTACCTTCGAATTCTTTGTTATAAATTTCTGCGAAAGCAAGTAAGTGAACAAGAGCTTCGCAAGTGAAGAAATGGTAGTGAATTGAACCTTCAAACCAGAATTTATCTGCAGTAACACCTTCACGAAGTTGACGATTTAAGCCGTATTCACCATCGAAAGCATAGTCGATAAGTTCTTGATTTCCAGTAAATAAACCAACGATACCGATAGTACAACTTTGTATACAAGGTTTGTTATGTACTTTAACGATTTGTGGTTTTAAGCAGATTTCGATAGCTGGAATTAATAATTTTTCGCTCATCATATCTACGAATTCTTGGTCGATATCATCTTTTAAGATTTCGAAAGAAGTCATAATTTTTACTAATACATCAGCTTCATTTAAAGCTTGAGGCATAATTTTACCTGCATCTAAAAGTCTGCCATCAACTATTGGTTGAGGTCTAGGGCAAAGAACGTGTTTTGAGTGATATACAAATTCTTGATAGTGGTCTGCGTAGAAAGTAAGAAGTCTTTTGTATTCAGCCATATATTCTGGATTGCCTTCTAATTTATATAGAACTGCAAGATTTAAAACGGTATTGAAAACTACTCTTCTGTAAAGGTTAGTCCAAGTGTCGTTAAATTCTTTATTAGAAAAAGATTTTCCACAACTGCTACATACGTGTTCAAAAGGTTTTTCTAAATCAAAAATTAGTGGACCACCATCGTCAGGACAGAAATATTTGTGAGCCCAGTCACTCATATTTTCTGGTGAATCTTTAAAGCTTTTTGCAAATTCAAGTGTTCCATTACGAATTTTATCAACCATCTCAGAGTGGGTTTCTAAAAGTCTTTTGTCTACTTCATAAATGTTCATTTTAAACTCCTCTTATAAAATTTATCCCGTTAATTCACACTAAATTAACTACTTTACTTAAAAGTATATAATATTTTATAGAAATGGTCAATACCTTTGGTTAATTTTATACATAAATCATATAAGATTTAGAAAATCAATTGATAAAATATACAAAAAGTGAACACGGAATTTGTGACAAATAATCAAAGATTTATTTTGATATGTATTTAATTGACTTTGATATTGTGAAATGCTATAATCGAATAAAGTTAATATTTAGTCCAAGTTGTATACAAAGCAAAAATCAAGTATTTTAAGGAGATTGATTTATGGTAAATGCTATGTTGATTGACCAGAAAGACGATGTAATTATCTCTATTGAGGAGATAAAAGCCGGGGAAAACGTTTCATATATTAGCAACGAACAAATTTTTTCAATTACTGCAAAAAATGATATTACAATATATCACAAAATTGCACGTAATGATATAACAAAAGGTAGTCCAGTTAGTAAATATGGTGAACATATAGGGATTGCAGCTTGCGATATTTTTCAAGGAGAACATCTGCATACGCATAATATAGAAGAACACCGTGAAGATTTGAGAAAATAAAAGGAGATATGTTTATGGAATTTATGGGATATAAACGACCAGATGGCAGAGTTGGTATTCGTAATCATATTTTAATTTTACCAGCTAGCATTTGTGCGTCTGATACAACCCGAATAGTGGCATCACAAGTTACAGGAGCAGTTACTTTTAATAATCAAAATGGCTGTGCTCAAGTTGGTGTAGATCAACAACTTACAATGGACGTTATGGCTGGTTTTGCTGCAAATCCAAACGTGTTTGGAACAGTGGTTGTGTCTTTGGGTTGTGAAAATTGTCAAATGGATTTAGTGGTTGATGCGATAAAAGAACGCACCAACAAGCCGATAAAATCTGTTATAATTCAAGAAGTTGGTGGAACGCTAAAAGCTATCGAAAAAGCTGTAAGATATGCCAAAGAAATGGTAGAAGATGCATCTTGCGTTATGCATGAACCGTTTGATATTTCTGAATTAATTATAGGAACTGAATGTGGTGGCTCAGACCCAACTTCAGGACTTGCCTCAAATCCACTTATTGGACAACTCAGCGATTTAATGGTTGAACACGGTGGAACAACGGTGTTATCAGAAACAACTGAATTTATTGGAGCAGAACATATTTTAGCTAGTCGTGCAAAGGATAAAGAAGTTCACGATAGAATTTATGATATTGTATATCGTTTTGAAAAATCCTTAGAGCTTATAGGAGAAGAGGTTCGTAAAGGAAATCCTTCGCCTGGAAATAAAGCTGGAGGCATTACAACGCTTGAAGAAAAATCATTAGGATGCATACATAAAGGTGGACACACACCAGTTAACGCTGTGTATGATTATGCAAAACAACTAAACAAAAATGAAGGTCTTGTTATAATGGATACACCAGGGAGTGACCCTGCCTCTGTATCTGCTATGGTGGCTGGTGGTTGTCAGCTTGTAGTATTCTCTACAGGACGTGGTACACCAACAGGAAATCCTATAGCTCCAGTTATTAAAATAACAGGTAATAAAATAACCTTTGCAAATATGAAAGACAATATAGATTTCGATGCAAGCCCTATAATTTATGGACAAAAAACACTAGAAGAACAAGGCGACGAACTTCTTGAACTGGTGAAAAATGTTTCTTCGGGCAAACAAACAAAAGCTGAAGTATTAGGTTATATGGAAATCGCTATTGCAAGAGTTTGTAATTACACATAAAAATAAAATAAATTACAAGGAGAAATGAAAAATGAGCATTAATTTTATGGTTCCTGCAGTTACTGCATTTGATGAAAAAGGTCAAGTAGATGTACAGGCGAATATAAATATTTATGAACATCTTATAAAAGGTGGAGTTGACGGTGTAGTTATCTTAGGTAGTGCGGGTGAGTTTTTCTCAATGACTACCGAACAAAAGAAACTTTTAATTGATACAGCAAGCGAAACTATACAAGATAGAACAAGATTTATAGTAGGAACTGGTTCTATGATAGTTGAAGAAGTTATCGAACTTTCAAACTATGCATTACAAAAGGGTGCAGAGGCAGTTATGATTATTCCACCATATTACTTTTCTTATGACGAGGAATCAATTCTTAATTTTTATGAAATGGTAGCACCAAAAGTACAAGGGAATATATTTATTTATAACTTCCCAGACCGTACAGGCTATGATATACCGGCATCAACTATATTAAAACTTGCTAGAAAACATAACAATGTAACAGGTTGTAAAGACACCGTTGCTGTTATGGGTCACACAAGAGAGCTTATCGAAACCATAAAAGGTGAGTTTCCAAACTTTGAAGTTTACGCAGGGTTTGACGAAAACTTTTTCCATAATATGCTAAGTGGTGGATATGGAAATATCAGTGCGCTTGGTAATATGGCACCAGAAGTAACTAGTGGACTTGTTCGCGCAATGAAAGAACGCGATATTGATGCAATCGAAAAAGCACAAGTACAAATCAACGAACTTATGGCTATTTATGGTGTGCATGATTCTTTCATTAGTACTATAAAACACGCAATGGTTTTACGTGGCGTACAAATGAAACCTTATTGTTTAGCACCGACTATGTGTTTGAATGCAGAAAAAGATGCAAAAGTAAAAGAAATTTTAAAAGCAAGCGGACTTCTTTAATTGATATTAATAGAAAAAACCTCTATTACAGCATTTGCTATAGTGGAGGTTTTGTTTTATTCATCTGTTACTTCGATAAATTGTAGCGTTTCGTGATTAAATTCATATATAAATTCATTTGTTTCAGATTGACTTTCGTCTTCGGTTTCAACTTCAACGATTGTTGCAGTTAGTTTTTGTGTTGCTTCGTCGTAAGAATAAGAAATATTTTCACCACTACTTGACAGCGGGATTGTAAGTTCGTTCCAAACGCCACCGTTTACACTACCAAATTCAGCAGTTCCGTAAATATTACCATCATATGTAGTGTAACCTGTCATTAATAAACAAGAGTAATTTACTTCAGATGATTTTAATACATAAATCGAAAGTTCGTCGGCACTGAAAGTTTTTTGCAATTGTAATTTACCTGTAGAAACATCGTAAATTGCAGCGATTTTTCTGCCTAATCCTTCAGCGTGAGAGGCTTGTTTAGAAGAAAAAATAGCTAACGCTTCGGTGTAGTTGGAATTTGTGAAATAACCATATTGGATACTATCTAAAGTTATATATTGACTATAGTTATCGGCGAAAAAAGTTTCAAAATTATCAGCTTCGCCATCAATTTGAACATCTAGCATAGTAGAAATGTTGTTATATAAATCGAGCGACATTATTAAGTTTTCTTCCATTACAGAAAAAGGATTTACAGTGCTTTCTGCGACTGCTTGAGAGTTAGAAGAACTTTCTTGTCCGAATAGTGAAAATATTGCAAGGAAAATTGATTTTAAAATTAGAATTGCAATAATAACCGTGAGAACTAAAGTTGATAAGGCTACGATTAATCTATGTTTTCTTGTCATTGTAATAAACTCCTAAGTATAGAATGATTAATTTGCGACATAATTATAAATTATAACACAAATGAAATTGAAAAGCTATGGAAAAATCTACAAATTTGTTCAGTTAAAAACGCTATACATTAGGCATAATTTTACTAGGATAATCGTTAATATTATTTTGAATTATAAAAAAGCAGCGTAGGGAAGATATATAATCAACCATACGCTGTGTATTTTTATTCGCGTTTTATGCTCCAATTTTCAAAGTCAACGTCATATTTATACCAAGTATTTCCAAATTCCAAATTACTTGGAATATTTAAACGCTCTTCATTTAAATATAAAACTTGACCAAGTGTGAAAAGTGGAATTTTTAGCATTTCTTCGTGCTCTAATTGTTGCAATTCGGTAAGTAGTGCATCTTTTTCAACTTCATCAACTTCACGAGTTAAACGAGAAACAATTGTCTCAAAAGGAGTTTCAGTTCCGAAAAGTTTTGACAGTTGAGGACTTAGACTAGTATATTCGATATACCATTCGCTTATATCAAATGCAGATAAACCTTTTAGGAATAAATCGAAATTACGATTTATGTATAAATCTGCACTAGTTTCACATATGAATAAATTTACAGTGAAACCAACTGCTTCGAGGTCTTCTTTAAGCTCTTCCATAAATGCTTTTGAAGTTGTATCTGTATAGTAATAAGAGAGTGAAAGAGGTCTTGAAAAATCATATTCAGACTCTGCTAGTAAAGCTTTCGCCTTTTCTATATTGTATTCGTTTTCAAAACCATCGTAAGAATCGTGAGAACGAGGAACACCAGAATCTATAAGAGTTCCAGAGTCTAAATACACGTCGTAAATTAAGCTCTCACGGTCTATTGCATAAGATATTGCTTGGCGTACGAGAGGGTCTTGCATAGCTGTGCTATCATAAGTTTCAGAACCTTGAGTGTTGAAAACTAAATATCTGTAAAATAAAATATCAACTTTATACTCAGACATTTCACGCATCGAACGATAATTAATCATTTCGGTGATGTTATTTGTAGAATAGTAGTCTAATGAAGTGAACTTATAATCTATATGCAATAAAATTTCATCAATTTGAGGTGCTGTTTCGCTATAATATTCATTTCTAACTAAAGTAACGGTTTCACCAGGAACAATTTCGCCTACTTTGTACATTCCACTTACAACAGGGTCTGCCCAATAAATATCTAATGAAATGTTACTTATATCGGCATTTTCAAAACAATGCGCTGGTAAAATTGCAAATTGTGATAGCACTTGAAGCATAGATGGATATTGATCATTAAGAGTAATATACAGTTTATCATTAATTATTTCAAGACCAGACAAACCGATTGAAGGGTCTGCTAAATAATCTTCCATACCTTCGATTGGAGAAAAGGCTGCAGTGTAAATTGCATTTACATTCGAGGCTAACATAACAGATTCGATGCTAAAAATAACATCTTCGAGCGTTAATTTTTGTCCATCAGACCAATAAATATTGTCCTTTAGATCTATCTCATAAGTTAAACCATCGTCTAATATAGCATAACTTTGCGCTAAATCGGGTTCTTGTGATTGGAAAGAAGCATCTGATAAAAATAGACTTCGATACATAAGACTAGTGTAAAATGGGGAGTTTTTCCAAGGTGATTCGAGCAAATTATTTTCGCTCCAAGTGTTTGTATATGGTAGATTTAAAACATTTCCACCAATATATTCTTTTGGAAAAAACGCGTTTTTACCAACTAAACCACCAATTACAACAAAAAGTGTGATAACAGTGGCAATTGCAAATTTGATTAAATTATTTTTTTTAAAAATTTTATCCAAAACTATATCAACCTTTCATTATTATTGTGTATTTGCTAAATCTTGTTCGCGTTTTCTTTTTATTTCAGCTTTATTTATATACATTTTGGCATCAGCGTGGTCAAATAATTGACGCACTGTTGATATATTGTCTTTCTCAGAGTATGTAGCATAACCAGCAGCGAATGAAATTTGGAAACGTTGCTCATTATTATTAAAGCGATCAGCTAAGTAGTTAACCTCTTCAAGGTATAGTTTTAAATCATATTCGTTTATAGAGTTGTAATAAGTAATAAATTCGTCTCCACCGTATCTGCCGACAAAAACATCTTGATTAAAAATTTTCGTAGCATCTTTTATTATTTTAGCAAAAGATGAAATTAATTCATCACCGATTCTATGTCCGTGTAAATCATTAGTCTTTTTGAGGTCATTTAGGTCGAAAACAATCATAGCAGGTGATTTCTTTTGCGCAGTAGATAGGTTGTTTTTCAAAATTTCTTGACATTTTGAGCGATTGAATAAGCCGGTTGAAGTGTCAAGAAACATTTTTTCAGCCATTTCACGATTATGTTTTAATTGTTTTAAAATAGAAAATAATTGATATGAAACTAATAAAATAATTATAACGATGTGAGAAACTAAGATGTTTTGAATAAATAAAATGTGAGATGAAAGACTTGAAATATAATCAAGAGAATAGTTTGCAAGGTTAGCGGTGTGATAAAAATGACGCTCACTTGAAGATAATAAGGTATCTGCATCACCATTTAGCCGAAATTCTACTAAAGAAAGTTTTAACATCTCCCAGTCGTCAGACATATCATTGATACCCGAGGCAATTTCGTAATCATTTGGAAAATATTCTGAAAATCCAGAGGAATCTGGAGCAATTTCGCTGATGGTTTTGCTTAAATTGTAAATTACTTCATCGTTTGGACTGCCTGTAAGCTCAAGTTTAACTAAACGCTGTGTGCCAGAACTGATATATTCAATGTAGTTTAAGCCCTCTGTACTGTGTTCTAGAAGTGAAATTTGACTTGCGAAAAAAATCCAAGAAAAACAAAAGCTAACTATTAAAATTCCTAGCCATAACCAAACAATCAATTGTGATTTGTTAGCACGATACTTGGTATATGCACTATCAGGCATATAAGTTCCTCCTTGCTTTTAAATTTAAAGTTTAAAATTATTAATTAAAATGTTTTAGTTTGTTTATATATTAATTTTATCATCTTTTTTTAGTAAAATCAATGCTTTTAAGACTTTTTATTGAAAATAATTGACAATTTGAAAGTTGTAGTAATGTATACAATAAAATTAGCAAAAAACGTTAAAATTCACCTTTAAATACTACTGAATTTGCAATAGTTAAAATTTGAAAAATAACAATAAATTTATTTCATTTGTAATTTTTGGATTAATGTGCTAAAATGTAAAGATAAAAGTCAAAAAAGTGGAAATTTTCATTTGATATGGAGGAGTTATGGATAAAACAACGAAGTTTTTTAACATAGAAGAATACAAGGAAATTTATTCCTTTTACTTAAAACCACAAGGTTGTGAGTATTTCGAGACAGAGTGTAAATATATGGACATCTTATCTGAGATACTGAAAGATAACGACAAAAATTCAGTTTTAAAAGCTCAGTTAGAACAACTTTCGAGTTGCGTTAATGATATGGTTGAGGCAAAAAATAAAGTCGCGTTTTTTTATGGTTTCACTAAATGTGAGCAGATGAAAAATAATGTAATTAGCAGTAATTTATTTGATGAATTCGAACAAATTCCTGAGAAATGTGAGCCAGTTATTTTTGAATGTTCGCAAGATGGGACTGTTCTTTTTTCGTACAAAGGAAAAGATGAACTAGCGAATGTGGTAATACCTGATGGAGTGTGCGTTATAGCTGGAAGTGCGTTTGAAAATTGCACAAAAATTACAAGCGTAACTTTACCTGACGGTGTAAGATTGATAGATGACAAGGCTTTTGCTGGTTGTGAAAATTTGAAAACAATTAACATTCCAAATTCGGTGAAAAAAGTATCAAAAGATGCGTTCGAAGGTTGCGAAAAGCTAGTATTAGACGTGAAGTTTAATTAAAAAAGTAAAAAGTATTTGTAAACTAAAAATAAATAAAATAAAAAAATTTAATATTTTTTGGAAATTTTTTCTTGACAATCTCTAATTGGAATGATACACTTAAAACAAGATAAGCGATAAAAAACTTAATACTTAGTAAACCCACCGTGAGGTGGCGACACAAAACTATAGGGACTTGATTTCAAGTTAGCCAGCTGCAAAACACTTATTTAAGGT
>JAWXUP010000012.1:0-51898 GCA_044426345.1 Clostridia bacterium
ATACGATCTCGTCGTCGTCCACAGAATAGAAACAGGGTGTTGCTAAAAGGATAAAGCTGAAATTGCTCTGCCACGATGCTAGACAGTCCGTCAATGCCACGCCGTAGATCTGTGTAGCCACAAGCAATGTAAATACGGTCCGCTCCACTAAAATCGGTTAACATGATTTCAGTGCCTCCACTAGACTGTGGATGAGTTCGGTATTTGCACCATTATATAATTCTACGCAAGCACCTCCGATGTGCAACGTAGCCACCGTGTTGTTGCCAGATATGTGCTTTGTAGGAACCTCTGCAAAGCAAATTTCCTCCGTCTCTTGCAATTTTTGAAATAGCTTTCGTTGCCAGTTATAATACGTAGAGACTGGGATTCCCGCCTCCTGACACCATTGCCCAACGGTTTGTCCACTGCTGCGACACGTCGCAATTCGCTCACTCCACACAGCCACTTTGTTGCTGTGATTCATCATTTGTAATCCTCTGCTCATTTGCAATCCCTCCATGTAGTTCCTTAGACTATGAGATAGTGCAATGAACTACATCATAGTCCATGACACTATCGTGTACTATATGATAGTGTCTCATACTACGTGAAGTTGCGCAAGACGAGGCGTGAGTTGACGGTTACGATTTATGACAAATAAATATAGATTTTTAGACAGTCGGACGGCGGTGTGGGTTATTCACATCGCCGTTATTTAATTATTCGCACGTTTTGATGTAAAAATAAAAAACTTTCCGCTACGGGTATAAAAACGCCCTACTTACAGCCTAATATTCAAGGAGTATTTTAAAAACTCTGTGAAAATGAATATCAACGGCTAATTCAAAAACACAAAAATTCTCTGCATATCATTTTAAAATTACACATAACTATATAAAAAAGACGTTGTACGATAATACTCAAAATCAACAACATTGACTCAAAAATATAATTATGCTAAAATTAAATCGGTCAAAAAGAGAATATGAACAAGCTTCTGGCATTGCTATGGTAGCTTGGTTGAGTTGCCTTTGGTTTCTGATTTATGTTGAACAGAAAATGGAGGTTATTTTTTATGAAAATTTATAAAACTGTCGTCTATTGTAGACTCTCTCGCGACGATGGCAACAGTAATGAAAGCAATAGTATCGTTGGTCAAAGGGCTTATTGCACGGATTTTATTTCTAAGCAAAATGACATGGAAATTGCGTGCGAACCCATTGTTGATGATGGATATAGCGGTGTTAATTTTGAACGCCCAGGTTTTGAAAAGCTAATGGAATGTGTCAAAAAAGGCGAAATCGACTGCATTGTAGTGCGTGATTTATCTAGGTTTGCACGAAATTACATAGATGCTGGTAGGTATTTGGAGAAAATATTCCCAATGCTCGGCGTTCGATTTATCGCAATTAATGACAACTACGACAGCATAAGCGTGGACCGTGCCTCGGAGGCGTTTGTTTTGCCGTTCAAAAATCTTATAAATGATGCGTATAGCAAGGATATTTCGATGAAAATACGCTCAAGCAAAGAAATTGGACGTAAAAATGGCGAATATCTCGGGAGTTTTGCTCCGTATGGTTACAAAAAAGACCCGAAAAACCACAAACAGCTTATAGTAGACGAAACGGCTAGCGAGGTTGTGAAGTATATTTACAAGCTTTTTAAAGACGGGCTTAGCATTGGAAAAATTGCAAAAAGGCTGAATGATTTGAAGATTTTATCGCCATATGAATATAAACACTCACAGGGACTTATGTTAAGCAGTAGTTTGAAGAAAAAAGAAGTCGCATTGTGGGAATATACTACAGTGCGCAGGATTTTAACTGACGAAGTGTACGTAGGGGTGCTGACTCAAGGAAAAACTAGAACGCCAAACCACAAAGTTCGCGTACAGCAAAAAGTTGACAAAAGTGAATGGATACGCATTGAAGATACCCACGAGGCCATTGTTTCGCAAGAAGATTTTTACAATATACGCCAACTTCTGACGCGAGATATGCGTTCCACAACAATTGAAGGCGATGCGAATGAATTATCTGGGTTTTGCTTTTGCGCCGACTGCGGAGCGACTATGGTGAGACGAAAAACAGTGCATAAAGGCAAAGTAAATGTTTATTATTTTTGCTCGAACTACAAAACTTACGGAACTTGCAATTCGCACAATATAAGAAAAGGAATTATCGAAACTAGCGTGTTAAAAGCGATAAGAGAGCGTACTAAATCGGTTATAAAACTAGACCATATGCTAAGTGGTGTTAGCGAAAATGTGGAAGTAAGAACATTAGAAATGCGAATTGAAAACGTCAAACTAGATATCTCGAGCTATGACGACAGAAAATTGCGATTGAGCGAGGATTTGAGTGCGAAAATAATAAATCGAGATGAACATGACGCATTTTTACAAGCATACGACAAGGTGATAGACCAGAAAAAATCCGAAATACGCAAACTTGAAAGAAAACTTGAAAAAGCATACGAAATCGGAACTACTACCAGAAGTTGGACGATGGCATTTTACGAAAATCAAAACTTCGAGAAATTAAGTCGCAGATTGCTGATGTCATTGGTCAATCGCATTGTGATTTATGAAGACAAAACCGTGAAAGTTGAGTTTAAATTCGAAGATGAATATAATGTTTTGGTAAAATTATCAGAGAAACAAAACGAGGAGTAGGAGGTTTAGTAATGGCAAGATCAACAAGAAAAAAACCAGAAATATTAATCGAGCCTGTTAAAGAAACGGTTTGCTTTTCTGCTGCTATTTATGTTCGATTATCCATCGAAAACAGTGGTAAATCAGAGGATAAAGACGCGATTTCCAATCAAATAGAAATTTGCAAGGAATACGTTGCTCAAAATCCAGAGCTGAACCTCTACGACATATATTGCGACAACGGAACGAGCGGAACGGTCTTCGACAGACCTGATTTTAACCGACTTTTGAACGATATTCGCTCTAAAAAAGTTACGTGTTTGGTGGTTCGTGATTTAAGCAGATTTGGGCGAGATTACATAGAAACGGGTACATATATCGAGCAAACGTTCCCTAAAATGGGCTTGCGATTTATCTCTATAAAAGAAAATTACGACAGCTTTTGCCAAGGTAAAAACCAAGATAGCTTGATGATACCACTACATAACATGATAAATGCACTGTATGCCAAGGATATTTCGCGAAAAGTTTCGTCGGCACACAAAACGCGAATGAGTAAGCCGGATTTTAAGAAAAGCACGCTGGCTTATGGCTATAAATTAGACGATACTCGTGAGAATATTATCGTAGACGAAGAGGTGGCGGAGTATGTGAAAAATATGTTTTCGTGGCGACTTGAAGGCGTGAAACTTTGCGAGATAGTAAATCGTTTGAATATTCAAAAAGCACCTAATCCGCAAGAAAGAAAAGTGCAAACTGGCGTTAGAAAAGGTGATTTATCGCAGTTTTCGGGCTGGAATAGATGCACAGTGCGTAATATTTTGGCAAATCCAGTCTACTTAGGGCATACTATTGTTGGAAAAAGCGAAATGGCACTATATAAAGGCAGACCACAGAGGTCAGTGGTGGAGCAAACGCAGTGGACGATATTTGAGGATACCCACCAAGCGTTAGTGTCGCAAGAGGATTTTGACAGAGTTCAGGAAATCGTGAAATCGCAAGCGAGGGAAACCAACTCGAAACGTGAGCAAAATGAAAAGCTTAGAAGTGAAATTTTTGATATGCTCGAAGGCAAAATTTTCTGCGCAGATTGTGGCGGTAAAATGTATTTTAAAAAAGAAAAGCGAGACGGCCAGTACTACGGCACGTACAAATGCAGTAGTTATATGAAAAATCCGAGAGGGAAATGTCGCTCGCATCACTGTACTCAAGAACAGGCAAACAAACTAATTTTACAAGCGATTAAAATTCAAGCGAAAACTGCAATAGGCTATGAAAAGCTGATAAAAAGTCAAAAAAATGGCAAGGCTCACTTGGTTGCAACGAAAAATGTTGATATTTCAGCTCTTTCGCTAAAAATTAGTGCGATAAATAAAAGTAAACGCAAACTTTATGAGGATTTTTCCGACGGCAATTTAAGCGAAAAAGATTATCTGCAAAGCAAGAAAACATACGAAAATCAATACGAAGAACTAAGCCCTTTGCTACAAAATGAAATGGCGAAACAAGAGAAAGCAAAACAGGATATTTCTGCTGAAAAAGCTTGGATAAAGCAAATGAAAGCTATAAGTCGCGTCAGAAAACTCACTAAAACGATGGTTGACGAACTGATTGACAGCGTGAGAGTGTGCGAAGACAAAAGTATTGTGCTAAAAATCAAGTACGAGGACATATACTTGCAAATTCTTTCGCGTATAAAACAAATGAAAACGGAGGAAGTTGCGTGAAAAGTTACAACGTTGCGATGTATTTGCGTCTTTCTCGTGAAGATAATGCGCAAAAAAGCGAGAGCGAGAGCATCAAAAGTCAACGCGATATGATTTGTTCGTTTTTAGATGAAAAAACGGATTTTATATCGCAAAGTCTAACCGAGTTTAAAGACGATGGCTACTCTGGAACAAACGATAGACGACCAGCGTTTGCCGAAATGATAGAGCAGATTCGTGCATCAAAAATCGACTTGATTATAGTCAAAGATTTGTCTAGATTTTTCAGAGATTACATTGAGGCTGGAAATTATTTGGAGTGTGTATTTCCGTTTTTTAAAGTGCGTTTCATATCAATAAACGACCATTACGACAGCGAAGAAACTTCGATGGGTGGTATAGAAATCGCTATGAGGAATATTATTTACGCCTCGTATAGTAAAGATTTGTCAACGAAAACCGTGTCGGCTCGTAAGCATATGATGAAACAGGGAAAGTTTGTGGGTTCACACGCGCCTTTTGGCTATAAAATGCACCCGAAAATCAAAAATAAGCTTGCAATCGACAGCGAGTCAGCGAAGATAGTGCGAAAGATTTTCAAGTTGGCTTTGCAAGGGAATAAGACTTCGAAAATAGCCAAGAAGCTTAATAAAGATAAGGTTATGACACCAGCTAAGTATTACAAATACAAATTTCCTGACGATAAAAAGTTCAACTATACATCGGAAAAAAGCGTGTGGACATCAGCGCAAGTTTACTTGATTCTGACAAATCTTAGATACACTGGAACGCTTGTCAGCAACCGAAAAGAGAAGGTGAGCGTTTCGGAAAATAAGTATCGCCGAGCCGAGCCTATTATCGTCGAAGGAACTCACGAGGCAATTGTGAGCAAGGAGAATTTCGACAAAGCTAACCTTGTTATCAAAAAAACAGGGCGTACAAGTCCGACGGTGGCGAAAGAATATCCGTTGAAATCGCTCGTGAGATGCGGTAACTGTAAACGCCTTATGGCGCGAGAAATGAAGGCAGATAAGGAGTTTTACTTCACCTGCAGCTATTCACATAGCGATGACGATAACGCTTGTATAAAGGCGAAGTCATTCACGCAAACCGAACTTGAAGAGCGTGTGCTAAAGGTTATAAATGACACGGTGAAAAAAGCTAATGAGCAAATTTTGGTTTTTGACAAAAAAATAGCAGAGCAAAATAAAATTAAGGCAGAGATAGCAAAAATGCAAGATAAAATCAAGGCTTTGAGCAAGTCTGAATTTTTACTGTATCAAAACTATACTAATAATATTATAGATAAAAAAGAGTTTATAAAGCAGGAAAAGGCGATTGAAAGGAAGTTGCAGAGGCTTAAATTACAGTGCGAAGATAAGCAAGAACAGATAAAGAATCTAATTTCAATACCCACGGAATTATTGAGGTTGAGGGGCGTGAAAAACGTGAAAACGCTAGATTATGAAATCGCGCATACGGTTATAAAGGGGATTTATATTGTGAGTCCAGAAAAAGTGGATATAAAGTTAAAATTTGAAAATTTGAGAAATTGAATGAAAATAATTGAAAAATTTAATTATTTTTGTTGCATTAATAATATTATTTGGTGTATAATAGAAATACGGAGGTATTATATATGCTTATTGAATTTAAATTTTCAAACTTTCGCTCATTTAAAGATGAAACTATATTATCTATGAATGCTATGGGTATTTCTGATTTTAAAGAAAGTTTATTAAAACATGGATCGACAATTTTATTACCTGCAACAGCGATATACGGAAAAAATGGAGCTGGGAAAAGTAATGTTATCAGAGCTTTTTGGCTAGCTGTGCAATTTATAAAAAATTCGCAAAGAACGCAACACGAAAAGGCTCATGTGCCTGTAACTCCATTCGCATTAGACGATTGCTCTAAAAGTAAACCTACAGAGTTTGAATTTACTTATGTTTCTGATGGGATTAAATATATTTATGGATTTTCAGCTGATAAAGAGAAAATTATAAGCGAGCATTTATATCACTCGCCAAAAGGGCAAAAATCAAAGGTATTTTCTAGAAAAGGTCAAAATTTTGAATTTCCAGAAAATCCTGAAAAAAGAATGAAACAATTAATCAGCACAGCGGTTGCTGAAAATCAATTATTCTTTTCGGTAGCTTGTACTATGAACTACAAGCCGTGCATTAATGCGATGAAATGGTTTAGGGAAAAAATTATGTTTTCTCGTGATTTTATCGATATTCCAAAACAGCTTATTGAATATTCAAATAATCAAGATATGCTGAAATCTATAATTTCGTACGCTAAGCAAGCCGATGTCGGAATTAGCGATATGTCGTTTGAATTTAGCAATAAAGAAATTTCACCAAAAGTAGAGTTGGAAGTTCCAGATGAAATTAAAAATGCGCTATCTAGTTTTTTAGACGCATTATCTGCATCGGCAAACGTTTCAGAAATGGCTATAAATGCGCATGAAATCAAAGCAAAATCTTTTCATACTGGTGTGGCTAGCAATGGAGAGCTTGAAACATATGAACTCGATTTAGCCGATGAATCCGACGGAACAAGGAAATTGATGGCACTTGCTCCAGCTATAGAAATTGTATTAAACGAGGGCGGAGTGTTTTTGATTGATGAGATAGAAAAAGAAATGCACCCGATGTTGGTTAACTTTATAGTTGCGAAATTTCAAAGCAAACTGACCAACAAATCGAAAGCACAGCTTATTTTTACAACGCATGATGCAGGGCTTATGAATATGCAAATTATACGTAAAGACCAAATTTATTTTACTGATAAAGACCATAAAACGGGCGCATCGGAGCTTTACAATTTAATGGAGTTTTCACCAGCAACTAATTCTAACATTAGAAAAAATTACCTTTTAGGTAAATATGGAGCAATACCGAATATTGACATTCCGGAGGTTGAATAATGGCAAGAAGAGAAAAACTAGCGATATTTATTTTCTGTGAGGGCGAAAGCGAAGTTGAATATGCAAAGTTTTTAAAGTCGGAATTTCGTAGTGTTGTAGCTATTCAAAATCCTATTTTAGGTACTTTTGATAAAGCAAAGACGAGTTTTGAAAAATCTCCGAAATATCGTGATAATGCTAGTGCAACAGATGAAATATGGTTTTTCTTTGATATTGATGAAGAACAAGGTGATAAAGAAAAATGGGAGCAAAGATTAAAAATTATCAAAAAACTTAGAAAATTGAGAAAGAAACCTAACATTAAAGTTAGATTACTTATGACAACTGCTTGTATAGAATATTGGTTATATTTACATTATCAAAAGATACAACCACAAATTATAACATCTGCAGATAAAGAAAAGATGGAAAATGAACTTAAAAAGATTGTTCCTAACTATAAAAAGGGGGATCAAACTTCAATTTGGTCGATAGCAGAAAAGTATAAAAAAGCGATTAGTAACGGTGAGTGGAGTATAAAGCAAATTGAAAAATTAAGCTCACCGAAAGACGACAGCGAAGATGCTATTAATGAGTGGCTGTATAAAAATAGCAGTACATTTTCAAACGTGCATGAGGCACTTGTATTTCTTGAACAATTAAGTGAAAAATAACATTCAAAAGAGTTTACTTTACTATGAAGTTCGAAACTTTTATACGCATTTTAATATAAAAAGCTTGCTAGGAGAAATCTTAGCAAGTTTTTTTCTGCATAAAAATAAATTTTTCCATTTCAGGGGTATAAAAACGCCACTTTCACAGCCTAATATATGAAGGGATTTATACCATATAAAACTTAATACAAAACACCATAGATACTTATAATGAAACTCCTGTCTAGCCACAGTCCGAGCGTTTAGAAGATACGTCGCAGGCAATGGGGGCGGTTGCGAGCGAACCTCGCGAGGGTGAAATTCCCGTGATGCGTATGCAATTTATGGTGTCCTGAAGAGGGAAAAAAGGCGAAAAATTGCGGTTTTATAGTGCGAAATATTTTTTGTAACTTTTTGACGATTTTTTCGCGCATTTTTATCGAAAACGGTATTTTAAGCGTATTTTTAGGGGTAAAAAGTACTTAAAAAAGTTTATGTCTATATTATTGTATTAACCTTCTTTCATTTCATGCAGAAATAAAAATTTTTTCCAGTAGTTTTTCGGAAATTTTCTGTTGAAAAAGAAAATTTGATGTTGATTTTTGAAGAAAGTAGCGTGAACTTGCAAAAAAATGACGATTTTTCAGCAAAAAAGCGTCTAAATTTCGTTTGTTCTTGACTTGACAACAGCAGACACCGTAGACCTTGCAATGGCAATTGAAGCCGAAGAAGAAACTACAACTGAAACTACCGAAACTACCGAAACCAAAGAAGAAGTAGCGACTGAAGAAAAAGAAGAACCAGTGACAGCTGAAGAACAAGCGTAAATTAATTATAAAACCTGATAGCTTTTGTAGTTATCGGGTTTTTATGTTTTGAGGTGTTAAGTGGTAAACCCAGTAACAGTAGAGCAGGCGAGGTTTCAGTGATTTAATTACATATAAAAATCCCGACTTCCAAGATTAGGTTTTAAATCTGGAAATCGGGATATTTTTTTAAATTTACGACTTGCTCTCGCTGAAAAAACCAAGCGAAAACGCAAGACCAGAAAAGGCTAAGCCAGCGTTTAGTTCATCGAAACAAAAACCAAGCAAGCTGAAGTTATACATCGCAATTCCGAGATAAATTACAATAGGTATCGCACTAATTAAAATCAAGCCTATTTTACCTTTTTTGCTAAGAAGTATCTGTTCACGCTCGGTGAAAATCATCATAACGAAACTCGCAAGCCCTAAAAAATATACAGGCATAGCGTAAATAATAAATGTGCAGATGGAGTTTGGCACACCGAAATTGTGCAAAATTTGCGTAATAATTATAATAGCGTTGACTTGCGTGCCATTTATTATATTGCTGACTAAAACACTGCTAAAATATAAGACACTCACCGAAAACAAGGCGATAATTAGCGATTTAACATATTTTTTCATAAAAACTCCTTTAACTTAGTGAAATTACGAATAAAAGTTTACACTCTAATTTTAACATACTGCAATATATAAAACAACAAAAAAGGACGAAATGCCGTATTTTAAGGACGTAAAGTTTTAGGAGTTTGTGGCGAAGACGTGAATTTTATGGTACAATGGATTAAAGGAAAAAAGAGTTTTACAAGGGAAAGGAAATTTTATGACAGATGCAATTTCAACTTACTCATAGCGTGTAAGCCTCCCTCGGTCATTGCGATGACAGCTCCCTCTAAGAAGGATCCAAAGGATAGCCTCCATGACGAGGGAGGTGGCAAAATTTTAATTTTGACGGAGGGAGCTTTCACACCAAAAAGAAAGGAATTTTATGATAAAAATAGCATACTGCGACGATAATATCACCGACCGAGAGAGAATTTCTCACGTACTAACGGAAATTGACGAAAAAAACGAATTCGAACTGCACTCATTCACAAATGGGCAAGACTTATGCAATGCAGTATCACAGACCCATTTTGATGTCATTTTGCTTGATATTTTGATGGACGGACTTGACGGAATTGAAACTGCAACGAAAATTCGTGCTATGGGTGAGCAGTCGCTTATGATTTTCATTTCTAGTTATGATACCAGAATAAAGGAGCTTTTCGACTTTAGAACGCTTGCATTTTTAGACAAGCCTGTCGATACAGCAAAGCTACAAGATGCGATAAACAAAGCGTGTATAATTTTGGAAAAAGACAAAGAGCATATTTTTTCATACATAAGCAAAGGCGTGAATGAATTTGTGGCTTTTTCGGATATTTTATACTTCGAGAGCAACCGTAATAAGATAATTTTGCACACTTTAAACGGAGATGTAACGTTCTACGAAACACTAACGTCGATATGGGAACGGACGCACCAAAACGGACGGTTTGTGTTGACGCATAAATCGTATATTTTCAATTTGCAGTACGTGAGTTTAAAGTCGGATAAAATAGTATTAAATCATACAAACGAGAGCTTTAACATAGGCAGTAAATACAAAATTGATACCGAAAAACGCTACATTAAATTTTTACAAGAGAGGTATCAGTGATATGGAATTATTGATGAAAATTTTGGTATTGACTGCGGTGAACGGTGTAGCATTGTATATTAGATTAAGTGCAATGAATATTTTTTATAGCAAAAATGCGACGTGTTCAGTAGTTAAAAAGATCTCGATTTATACCATATATTGCTTAGTTGGTACTATTACATACTTTTTTTACATGACACCTTATTTGAATATTTTTATTGAAATATTGCTTATCTATATGCTATCCTCATTTTTTAGCACTGACAAGAAAAATAGGATTGCATTTTCTTTAGTTTGGGTTGTTTTTGGAATAATATTTGAGGCTTTAATGAGTATGTTGTTGGTATCAATAGCAAGCGAATCATTAGAACATCTACTAATAAATGAAAATTTTAGAATAATATCTATAATAATAGTAACATTGTCGATGCTTGTATTGATAAAAGTTGTTTCTTTGGTGAAAAATAGTTGGTTATCATCTGAAAAATCGTCTTTTTTAGACTCTGTTTATGTATTGGTTATTCCGTGTTGCAGTATTTTTATGATGCATTTGTTAAATTCAATAGCGTATGAATATTATGAAGAAAATTATTTTAGGATTATTAGCTGTGTTTAGTTTGCAGATGTGCGTTTTTGCGACTAGCGAACAAGTGTATACTTCTATCGATGATAGAGGTGTAGAAATAGATAACAAAGTTTCTTATCAAATGATGGATTATTCAACTTTTTATACCGAAAACAGCCAATCATATTTGAGAATTCGTGATGTTGCAGCTGCTTTAAATGGAACTGCAAAGCAATTTGACCTTGTGTGGCACGAGGATAGCTCAATGGTGGAAATCTTGCCAAACACACCTTACACTTTTGTCGGTGGAGAATTGGCGATTGATGAGATGGAATTTTTAGAAAGACCAGATGGAACTAACGGATACATGGCATTACAAAATGTAAATATCCTTGTAGAAGGCGAAGTTTACAACCTAAGTTGTTTTACTATTGACGGAAATAATTACATTGGTATTACAGATTTAGCGAAAATCTTGGATTTTGCAGTGTATGATAAAACCGATATTTATATATCGACTAAAATGGAATTTATATATCCACCAGAAGAAGATTATGTAATTGAGTTTGAAAATTCATTATTAGAAAATGCTATAATTAAAAACTTTAATGACTACGAAAACCCACTTTTAAGTGAGGCTGAAAAAATGTTAATCCTCTCTATGACTGTCGGCATGCCTATCTTGAATTACGATGCAGATGGAAATTTAGTTTCTGCTGAATATGAAGACCTGTCACGAGAATATGATAATTTTTATGATGTAAAATATTTCAAAAACTTAACCAGTTTTACAACAAGAGGGCTTCGAGTAACCGATTTATCTCCACTGTTTGAACTCGAAAATTTAAAAAGTTTATCAATCGAATCGTTCGACCATATTGATATAGCTCAAATTGATAGCCTTGAGCATCTTGAGTATTTATATTTAGATGGCGTAGTAGGTTTTGATATGACTAAAGTTTCCAGTGTGTTTGAGTTGATTGAAGAAGAGTAGAAATATTAAGCAACGCTGAAAATCGGCGTTGCTTTTTTGCTGTAAAATTTACGCTGTATAAAATTATGATTTATGGCAAAAACGTGAATTTTATGGTACAATGAAAATAAAATATTAGAAAGGTTTCGGTGGCAGTATGAAGAAACCATTAATGGTTTCTGTATCAAATAGGGTATGATGTTGCTCCGTTTTAAATATGGAACAAAATGTAAAATAAAACGTCTAAATAGCATATAAACAAAAAGGAGGGCAATTTCTATGAAAAAAATGTTACCACTTTTACTGATACTAGCATTACTTACAGGCTGCATATCAAGTCTAGCGAGCGAACCGAGCCTTACCGATGACATTAAACGCGACGACATCGCACCCGTAATAATCGCTGATGACAACGACCAAACCAAGCAAATTACCCAGTTTGCACTCGATATATTTAATGAGCTAGAACAAGATAAAAATGTGCTTATTTCACCACTTTCGATAATTTCAGCACTTTCGATGACTGCAAACGGTGCTGATACAGAAACTTTAGCACAAATTGAGGACGTTTTTGGTGCAGATATTGACAAGCTTAACGATTATTTGTACGCATATAATTTAGAACTTCCTAGTGATAAAAAATATGAGGTAAGCCTTGCAAATTCTGTTTGGATTAGAGATGATGAAAAGCTTATAATTGAAGATGAATTTCTTCAAAGTAGCGTAAATTATTACGATTCACAGATATTTAAGTTGGATTTTGATGATACTTTAGCAAAAAAAGTGAATAATTGGGTGTCCGACAACACAGATGGCATGATTGAGCAGCTTTTGTCAGAAAATGACGAGATTGATGAAAATACCATGTTGTATCTTATAAATGCACTATCTTTTGACGCCGAATGGAAAAATATATACTATGATACTAGCATAAGCGAGAAAACTTTTAATAATTTCGATGGCTCTACCACAGATACAGATATGATGTATAGCTTGGAAAATGTATACTTAGAGATGGAAAATGCCACTGGTTTTAAAAAATATTACGCTGATAATGCATATTCTTTCGTTGCACTTTTGCCTAATGAAGATGTAGATATTAACGATTTCGTAGCTAGTTTGGACGGTGAAACGTTAATTAACACACTGAAAAATTATAGTTCTGAACGAGTGAATACTAGACTTCCAAAGTTTTCGTTAGAATATGAAACCGAGCTTTCGCAAATGTTAAAATCGCTTGGAATGGAACTTGCATTTGACCCTTTTGATGCCGATTTTACAGGTGTAGGAAGATATGAAAGCGAAATTCCAGACGAAGGAAACCTGTATATAAGCCAAGTAATTCACAAAACGATAATTGACGTTGACGAAAAAGGCACGAAAGCAGGTGCTATAACGTCAGTTCAAATGTCATCAAGCACATCATCTGCACAGGCGCCACCAAAAGAAGTATACCTCGACCGTCCATTTTTCTATATGATTGTTGACGAAACATATAATTTGCCATTATTTATGGGTACTTTTCTGCAAGCTGAGTAGAGAATTACGAGATTAAGGATAAAATGTGAAATTTAATAAAAAAATCAAGATAGTTGGAATCGTAATAGTACTTTTCCTTGCAGTTTTAACATTTTATCAATTAAACATAGCAGGCTATGAAAGTTCTGAAACTCTTACCAGACGAATGTGCTAGCAGACAACAAAAAAATCAGTCATTAAAGGTGAGTATTTAAACGCTACGGTGTACATACTCACCTTTTGAATTTATATTAAAGTGCTGTATTTTGAAATTTAAAAGTAAGTGGTTTAGTATATGTGATGAATATGAGAAAAGTTAAATAGAGAAATAAAGCTTAAAAATAAGTCATTCAACTTAAAAAAATATAATATCGCTTTTTACCAAAAAATATGGTACAATATGTATATAATAAGAAAAAGGGAGAGATGTTTATGAAAGCTTTTAAATTATTCCTTGCAACGCTAACGCTAAGTTTATTGTTTACAACACAAGTATTTGCGGGTGAATACCCTGAGTATGTGTATACCGATGAACTACAAACAGTTACGCTAGGTTCTGTGACTTTTACAAATGTAAATTATTATGAAGAGGGTGTAAGTGTAGACGCAGCTTATAATGGTATACCTATTGTGTCTGTATATTTAAACTCCGCTGGGTATTCTGTTATTTTCAATGAAGACAATACAAGTTTTCAATTAGGTACAGGTACAAATGGTTTGTGGAATGGTCAGTATGTTTCTATGACAAATACGTTTTTTCTATATGGTAGAGAACATACATTTAAATTATATAGCTGGGATACATCAGGTGTAACAGTTTTAAATGGTGATTATGTGAAAGCAGGTTCTGTAATAGTCCATGAAGATTATGAGACCGCTTATGGTTATACAACACAAAGAATGACTATAGAGATTGATGGTGTAAAGACTTATTATAACCTAATACAAGAACAAACAAGAGGTTTTGCCAGTGGAGTTACAGGACCAGACTCAGCTTCACTGAGTGAAATATTAGGTGATACTTCAGGTGGTGTGTTAGGAACTACTGTGGCAGATATTATAGCAAATAGTGAAAATGGTTCTACTACAACTACTCCAACACCAGAAACCACAGTATCCAAAGCAGGTACAGCCAACATTACAACTTCTAAAGTCCTTGTAGATGGAGTAGAGGTAGCATTTGAGGCATATAATATCAACGATAATAACTATTTTAAACTACGTGATATAGCATATGTTTTGATGGGAACAGACAAGCAGTTCCAAGTTGAGTGGAGCAATGAAATGAATGCCATTAATATGTTGACAGGTGGCACGTATACCATAGTTGGTGGTGAAATGCAAACCACGACTAATCAGACAGCAGATTATACTTTGTATGAAGGTATGATGTACCAAGATGGAGCATGGGTTCAACCGACAGGGTACACCATAAATGATAATAATTTCTTCAAACTAAGAGATGTAGGAATATTATTTGACTTTGACGTCAGTTGGGATAATGATTTAGGCTGTATATTGATTGAAACAGATAAAAGTTATACAGAAGACTAATTTTAATGAGGTTGGCATAGAAAAATCACAATATTAAACACAAAAACGACTATTTCGAGCCGAAAAGCTTAAAATAGTCGTTAATTTTATTTTTTAGGGTAAGGAAGTGGATTGTCGGTTAAACCTAGAAGATAATCGACGCTTACACTATAATATTTTGCGAGTTTTATTAATAGTGAAACAGGAATTTCACGTTTTCCAGTTTCGTAATTACTGTAAACACGTTGGTCAATACCTAAGATACTAGCAATTTCTTTTTGCATTAAATCGTGGTCATCACGCAAATCCTTTAAACGTTTGTAATACATAATTCACCTCTTATGTATTATTATACGTACTATCAAATAATAGTATTGATTTTACTATCGTTTAGTAGTAAAATATAATATGAGGTGATAATATGAAAGTAGCAGTAATAGGTTCACGCAACCTTAAAATAGAAAATTTAGAGCAGTATTTACCAAAAAATACCACCGAAATCGTATCTGGTGGCGCGAAGGGTGTTGATTTGTGTGCGAAAACTTATGCGTTAGAGCAGAATTTGAAGTATACCGAGTTTTTACCACGATACGACTTATATCGCAAAAACGCTCCATTAAAACGCAATCTTGAAATCATAAACTACGCAGATTTTGTGCTTGCGTTCTGGGACGGTGAAAGTCGTGGCACGAAATTTGTCATTGACGAGTGCGAGAAAATAGGGAAGACGTGCGAGGTTGTGAATGAGGAAAAAACAAATTTTCCAGTGTGGAATTTTTAATTTTCTGATTTGGCAAGTAAATATTTTATAAAGCCTGGAACACTCTAGAAATAGAGTGTTTTTGTTTGTCGTCAGATAATTTAGAACGAGTTATAGTAAATGACAAAATTAAAAATAAAATCATAAACTATTATTATGAAGTCAACAACATAGGAGAGCGTAAGGTTTCCCAAAAGGTAAAAGATGCGTTAGAGAAGTATAATGAAGAAGAACACATAATAATGATTTGATTTAGAAATTTTCTAATGCTAATTTTTGTTCTGAAGAGTTTGATTTGAAAATTCCTATAATTAAAGAATATGATGAGAATTTTTCAGATGAGAGATTATACAGATATGGAACTAGAAAAAATGGATTTGATGAAGAAATTTATGAAATGGATATAAATCGGTTAATGGTGTTTTTGTTGTATATATTATAGATATTTAAATTTGCAACCAAACATCCTAAGGTCTCCATCAAAAAACAGCAAAAAACCATTCTTAAAACACAAAAACAAAAATACACAATGTAAATAATTGAGCATAAATTTATTATAAATTGGTCTATATAGTTTGTGTTTTAGGTGCAATATTTATATTTATATTGACTTTGATATGTTAAAATGATACAATGAATATATCATTTGGGTTTTATGCCTTAAATTAAGATTTTTTGCATAAATTTGGTTATATTATATGAAAATGTTTTAAAAAGCGAACTTTATGTAGTGCATTAATGCATTAGGTGAAAATCAAAATCTTTTGATAATTTAAATTTCAATGATGTTAACGCCCTTATGATGAGTTCAATTTAAAGAAGAGGTCTTGATGAAAATAAAAAAATATATTTATATGATCTTAGATATTCCAGTTATAGTATTTTCACTATTTTTTGCGGCGGCTCTAAGGTTTGATTTTCAAATACCTACACATTATTATGAATACATATTGAATATGATGCCGGTTTCTATAATTAGCGTAACTGTGTTTGGTGTATGCTTTGGTGCGTACAACAATATCTTAAAGTATTTTGGATTTTCGGAAATTTTCAAACAGCTTATTGTATCAATGTGTATGGGTATGGTACTTATTGTCTCGAAATTTACAGGATTAATGGAAGTTTCGGGTTCTATTACGGTTATGTTTTGTGGAATTTTCTTTGCATTTTCTTCTACTATAAGAGGTGTGCCGAGATTTCAAAGATATATGCTTAGTGTCAAGGGTTTAAAAGAGGGCAAAAATAAAAAAGTCTTGATAATTGGTGGGGGAGAAGCTGGGGCATTGGTCACTAGACAATTCATAGATGCTAACGAAGGACTTTTTCCTGTCGGTATTTTAGATGACGACGAAAAAAAACACGGCAGAAAAATTGCTGGTGTAAAAGTTTTGGGGAGTATTGATAAAACGGCGTATTATGCTAAGGTGCTTAACGTAAAACAAGTTGTAATTGCAATGCCGTCTGCTACGGAAACTCAGCTTAGCAAAATTTTTGATTTGATTTCAAGTGCAAACGTGAAAATAAAATTATTCCAAACAGCGTTGGATATTGATAATAAAAAAACGCTCAAAGAAATAACTATAGAGGATTTATTGTTTAGAAACACAGTGAAAGTTGATAGCGAAATAAATAAGTCTTTCATAGAGAAAAAAACTGTCTTGGTAACTGGTGGAGTAGGGTCTATCGGCTCGGAACTTTGCAGACAAATTTTAGATAACAACTGCGAGCATTTGATAATTTATGACATTAACGAAAACGGTTTATTTGATATCAACGAAGAATTTAAAACAAAATTTAAAGATAAATACACGCTTTGCTTGGGCTGTGTAAAAGATACAACTCAACTTGATATTATTTTTGATACATACAAACCACAGATAGTTTTCCATGCTGCGGCACATAAACACGTACCGATGATGGAAATTAATCCTTTTGAGGCGGTTAAAAACAATGTATTTGGAACGCTTAATGTAATCCAAAAATCTATAGAAAATGAATGTGACAAATTCATATTAATTTCTACAGATAAAGCCGTGAACCCAACTAACGTAATGGGAGCTACAAAGCGTATTTGCGAATTGTTGGTTAAAGCATATAGCAATCAAAATACTGAGATGGTGGCAGTGCGTTTTGGTAATGTTTTAGGCTCAAATGGGTCTGTAATTCCACTTTTTAAAAAGCAAATCGCAGCAGGAGGGCCTGTAACTATTACGCATAAAGATATGACCAGATATTTTATGACCATTCCAGAGGCAGTATCATTGGTTTTATCGGCTGGTGCGAGTGCAAAAGGTTCGGAACTTTTTGTCCTAGATATGGGACAACCTGTTAAAATTTATGACTTGGCAATTAACTTAATTCGCCTTTCTGGTCTTAGACCGTTTCAAGATATAAATATAAAAGAAATAGGAATTAGACCAGGGGAGAAAATGTTTGAGGAATTAAATCTGAGTAGCGAAGTAGTGGACAAGACTTCCCATAATAAAATTTTTGTAATGCGTGACGATGGAGTTGATAAAAACGAGGTTGTAATTAGCATTAATAAGCTTGCAAGGCTTGTTCAAGAGCAAAATAACGAGAAAGAACTTCGTGAAGTGCTATTTGATTTAATCAAAGAAAAAGAAATGGTTTAAGATTTTCGTGAGAAATAACGCAGTGTACATTGTGAGAATTTAGAGAGGTTAGATATGTATAAAAAGTGCATTAAACGATGTATTGATGTGGTTATGTCTGTTTTGGGCATAGTGTTTTTTATAATTCCTATGCTTGTGGTGGCGATTATCATAAAGGTTGATTCAAAAGGTCCTGTTTTGTTTAAGCAAACGAGAGTTGGCAAGTACAAAAAGCCTTTCACGATGATAAAGTTTCGCTCGATGTCAACGGACACACCGAAAAATGTGCCTACTCATTTATTAACTTCGGCAACATCATACACCACAAAATTTGGTGCATTTATGCGTAAGTATTCTATAGATGAATTACCACAACTTTTCTGCATTTTAAAAGGAGATATGACAATAGTTGGACCACGTCCAGCGTTATATAATCAAGAAGATTTGATTTACGAGCGTGATAAATACGGTGCAAACGACGTAACACCAGGACTTACTGGTTGGGCGCAAATAAACGGACGAGACGAGTTATCTATCGACGTAAAAGCTGAATTTGACGGTGAGTATGTGCGAAATATAGGTTTTATATTTGATTTCAAGTGTTTTTTTTGGACTATTTTCAAAGTGTTAAAAAAAGAAGGAGTTCGCGAAGGGTACAGGGAAAAGACGAGGTAAGGTGGTTTAGATAAAAAAGAACATATGGATTTTTCATCATTACGCTACTAAGCCTAACGATGGAGGATTGGTTCGTCCATACGATTTTTCTAAAAATTTAATAAAAAAAGGTTACAAACCTAAGATTTTTTGCTCTTCATACAATCATTTTACCTTTAAAAAAGTGGTTGATACAGGAGATAAAGATTTTTTACATAAAAATGAGAATGGAGTTGACTTTGTATACGTTAAAACCATTCCTTACACAACAAATGGTATGGACAGATTGAAAAATATGCTATCGTATTTTTTTCGATTGTTCAGCGTAACAAAAGTCCACACCAAAACTACAAAGGAAAAACCTGATGTAATAATTGCATCAAGTCCACATCCGTTAACTTGCATAGCTGGTTTATTTATCGCAAAACGATACAAAGTACCGTGCATAGTGGAAATACGAGATTTGTGGCCAGAAAGTATTGTTGAATATAGCAAATACACCAAGAAAAATATATTTATAAAGCTTTTATATGTGGGTGAAAAATGGATATACAAAAAAGCTGATAAGATAATTTTCACAAGACCTGGTGATTACGAATATATAAAAGAGCGAAAATGGGATAAAAAAATACCTCAAAGTAAGTGCTTTTATATAAATAATGGCGTTGATTTAGAAACTTTTGATTACAACAAAGAGCATTATAAAACGCAAGATGACGATTTGGATAACGACGAAATTTTTAAGGTTGTATATACAGGGGCAGTTCGCAGAGTAAATAATGTTGGATTGCTAGTCGATTCAGCTAAGGAAATAAAAAATCAGAATATCAAAATTTTGGTTTGGGGAGCTGGCGACCGTGTAAACCAATTGCGAAAACGCATCAAAGAAGAAAATATCGACAATATCGTCATAAAAGGGTATATAGAGAAAAAATATGTACCTTATATATTGAGCAAATCCAATCTTAACTTGTTACATTATGAGCATTCAAATCTGTTCAGATTTGGGACGAGCCAGAATAAAAATTTTGAGTATTTAGCGTCAGCAACGCCGATACTTAATACAATAAAAATTGGATACGATATAGTCTTAGAAAACGAATGTGGCTATACTATTGAAAATCAAAGGGCTAAAGAAATAGCTCGAGGAATTGAAAAAATGTATGAATTGTCAGATGAGAAGTATGCACAAATGTGTAAAAACGCACTTAACGAGGCTATGAAATACGACTTTTCAATTTTAACAGAGAAATTAATAAAAATTATCGAACAATAAAAAGGAGAGATTTAAGAGATGGTTAGTGTTATAGGACTTGGATATATAGGGTTACCAACGGCACTTATGTTTGCAAAAAGTGGCGTGGAAGTTATGGGTACGGATTATAATGTAGAGTTAGTTCAAACTTTGAACGACGGAAAACTTACATTTGAAGAAGATGGACTAGACGAACTTTTCCAAAATGCGTTAGCCAATGGTATCAAATTTTCAAATAAATACCACGCTACTGACGTATATATCGTTGCAGTTCCAACTCCATATGTAAAAGAAAGCAAAAAAATTGATGCTAAATACGTAATTTCTGCAGTTGAAGAGGTTCTAAAAGTTTGTCCAAAAGATGCAATTATTTGTATTGAATCTACAATTTCACCAGGTACAATTGATAAATTTGTACGTCCTATTATCGAACAAAAAGGTTTCACAATCGGTGTAGATGTGCATTTAGTTCATACGCCAGAAAGAATTATCCCAGGGAATATGATTTTTGAACTTGAAAATAATTCTCGTACAATTGGTTGTGATGATAAAGCTGTAGGCGAAAAAATTGAATCACTTTACTCAAGTTTCTGTAAATCTCCGATGATTATTACTGATATTCGCTCGGCTGAAATGTCAAAAGTAGTGGAAAACACTTTCCGTGATATCAATATAGCCTTTGCTAACGAGCTTGCTAAAATCTGTAGACAAGACGATTTAGATGTCTACGAAATCATAAAAATTGCAAATATGCACCCACGTGTAAATATTTTATCACCAGGACCAGGTGTGGGTGGACACTGCATTTCGGTTGACCCATGGTTCTTAGTAGGTGATTATCCAGAACTTACAAATGTAATTTTAAAAGCACGTGAAGTAAACGACGCTATGCCAAAATTTGTGCTTACAAGAATTGAAGATATTATGGCTGAAAATAATATTACAGATATGTCAAAAGTTGGTCTTTACGGCTTAACATATAAAGAAGACGTAGATGATACAAGAGAAAGCCCAACACTTCAATTGCTAGAAGTTATGGAAGAAAAAAATATCAGTGGAGTTAAAGTTTTTGACCCGTTTGTTAAAACTACTATCGTAGATAATCAATATTTTGATTTCGATACGTTTTTAAATGACGTTGAAATGGTAGTTATTTTGGTTTCTCATACAGAAATCAAAGAAAATTTAGCAAAACTTGAAGGTAAAGTTTTGTTTGATACGAAGAATATTAGTGAAGATGGATATAGGTTGTAAAGGTTTATAAGGAATATTAATTATGATATATAACGCAGAGATATTAATTTCAGACAATAAATTAACCGTACAAGGATGCGTTGCAACATCTAACAAGTATACAAAATATGCGTTTTATTTATACCAAAATAATCGTGTAATAGAAAAAATAGGTTACAAAATTTTAAATACTCACACATTTGAAGTTTGTAATACTGGTTTGTATCATGTGCGTATTTTTGTTCAAGAAAAAGAACATTTACTAGACGAGTATATAAAAACAACTTGCGATACTAAAGGAGTTTTATATACAAGTTCAGAAGATGTAGATACGCATTTAGATTTTATAAACAGTGATTATAAAAAAGAAAATAAAATTCTGCCGTTTTATCAACTAAAATATCCATACCAAGATTTTTGTTTTGTTATGGCAAAGGGCGAACAAAAAACTTCGGATTTTAAAACTTTCTCCAAAAAACATAGCTTAAATGTGCGTGAATTAGAAAAAAATAAGTCTATAATTTTATATAATGGTGATTTATATAACCAAAATGATAAAATGTTTGTTTTTTCTGGTATGACTAAGCTTGATGATACGCTAATTTATGGTTCAAATGACATTAAAGATTATCAAACTTCCCAAAAACTTGAAGAAGGTATCGGTAATTTTTCAATGATCTTAGGTAGTGGCAATAAATTTTCTATCCAAACAGATTATTTTGGCATTTCTAAACTTTACTATTATAATGAAAAAGACTATTTTATAGCCACAAATAGATACCATTTGCTAACGCTTGCGATGAGTGAGTTAAATATTGTAAAAACTCTTGATAGCGAGATTTTTCTTGCAAATTTGATTGGAAATCATCAAACAACTATGCAAACTTTTTCACGAAAGCTGAGTATAAAACACACGTATCTTTTACCGGTCGATAGAAAATTTGAAGTGAATATAAAATCAAAAGAAGTAAGAATTTTAACAACTAGTCTTTATGATGTATTGTCTGTTCCACCTAAATATGATGAAAAAGAATATAATAGCTTGCTTGAGAAAGCCGAAAAAGAGATTATTCAAAATGCAACTGCTTGTTTAAACCATCCGTATTTTGAAAACTATATGGTAGATGTAACAGGAGGAATGGACGCACGAATGGTACTTTGTGCATTATCTCGTGTGCCGAATTATCAAGAAAAAGTTGTTGCAAATTTTTATAAATATCCAAATACACCAGAAGATTTTGATATTGCTTTGAAAATTTTATCAAAACATAGATTATCTTTAAAGTCACCACCCAAAAATGAGGAGTTTGTAGCCCCTCTAAACCGTGAAGATGCATTTTTAAGTGTAAAATTTGGTGAAAGTAGTGTGTTTTATGATGCAGAAAGTAATCAAAAACCATACCTGAAGGCTTGTCGATTTGGTGGCGGATATGGAGAAATTGTTGCAAGACATTACTACACTAGAGCACACTTTAACTCTCTACTAGATAATTTTGCAAATGATGATACAGCATTTGATTATATAACAAAATTATATGGTTGCTCAAAACCTACTAGAATATTAAGTTTTAATTATTATGCAAAAGTTTTGAAAGAAGAAATTTTACTTTTACCAGGTAAATCTAATTTAGAAAAATATGAGAATTCATATTTATATTATAGAAATGCATTTCACTTAAACGTTGCCTTGCTATCTGAATTTTTATCAACTGATTGGGGTATTTTACAATCTAAAGAACTTTTTAAAATAAAATATATGGTGTTTTATAATCAAAAAAATATAAAACTTCAACTTGATATGCTTTATAAATTAAACCCAGAAATTGCAAGCTTACCATTTGGTGGAGATATGAATGAAAAGCAACGAAATGTTTTAAACGAAAAATATAATTGCTATCCAGTAGTTACAGATTTTGATGAAAATTTATTATTAGAACTTGAAATAGAATGGAATTGCAATAACGATAAGCTAAAAGCTGTGAATGTAAATCGAAATGCCACAAAAAATTACAACTCTGAGTTTATGTTAAGTGTTTTACAAGAAATTATAACTAAAAATAAAGAGCTGAAAAATGAAAATATGGCAAGCATTATAAATATTCTGAAAAAAGACGAGTATACAGCTGAAAGAATGTGTGTTTGCAGAAAAATTATGCAGGTGTATCATGCTTTTTAAAATGTATTATATTCATTAGGAGGAAAATATTATAGATATCCAAATAGAAATAAAAGGAAAAAATGAAATAATTGCAACTTGTAAAAAAGAAAATGAAACAGATTTATATGCTTTTTATTTATATAAAGATTGGAAATTAATTGAAAAGTTCGATTATAGAAAAAACAATACTTTTACATATTATGCAAGTGTTCCTGGTAGATATAAATATCAAATTTATGTTTTACATGAAGGTGGGAGTAAGGAAGCAATCCTTAGTGAAGAAGTGGAATTTGAAGGTCTTAAACCTAATTTATCTGAAAAAAATACAAAACAAAAGAATAAATCTGTTGTAGAAAGTGTCAAGGAAGTTATAAATGAAATACGTGAAAATTGCCAAAGAATTATCAGAATTTCACTATTTGACTATAAGCTACTCAATAAAGACTCATACTTAGGTGCAGGCTGGAATTTGCTTAATCCATTAATACAAATTGGTACATATTGGTTTGTGTTTGGCATAGGAATTAGAAGTGGCTCTCCAGTAAATGGTCATCCTTTTTTGATATGGATGCTTTGTGGGCTTATTCCGTGGTTTTTTATAAGCACATGTATAACACAAGGGGCATCTTCAATTTATGCAAAAGCAAGACTAATGCTGACACTTAAATACCCAATTTCAACTATGCCACTTAGCACGATTTTAGTTGCGTTTTATCAGCATATAGCAGTACTTGGGATTTTAGTATTACTGCTTTTTGTGCATGGATATTTCACAAATTTATATTGGATTAATATCTTGTATTATTTTGTTTATGAATTTGCATTTTTAGTTAGTCTTGCAATGGTAACGTCAGTGCTAACTATGATAGCAAGAGATTTTCAAAAACTTATAAACTCATTAATCAGATTACTATTTTATTTAACCCCAATTTTGTGGACTATTGAAAATTTACCGATTACCGTACAAAAAATATTTCAATTAAATCCAGTATTGTATATAGTTAGTGGGTTTAGAGATAGCTTGCTTTATGATATATCTATATTTGAGCATCTTGATAAAATGGTGTTTTTCTGGATATTGAATTTGATTTTATTTGCAATTGGTTGCAAACTTCAAGTTAAGTTTAGAGATAAATTTATAGATATGCTTTAGGAGAAAAGATGAAAAATAATGATATTGTTATACTCGAAAATGTTACCAAAAAATATATTATGTATAATGATGCGAATCAAAAGATAAAAGATTTTATGTTTGGAAAATATGAGGGTACGGATTTTTATGCACTAAAAGGAGTTAGTTTTACTGCCCAAAAAGGTGATAGCATAGGTTTGCTTGGCATGAATGGTAGTGGAAAATCTACACTTGCTAATATTATTGCAGGGATATCACAACCTACATCGGGTGCAATGAAAATTTTTGGCGAGGCATCACTTATATCTGTGGGGGCAGGTCTCAATGGTCAGTTGACTGGTGTTGAAAATATTGAAATGAAAGGTCTTATGCTTGGACTGTCTATAAAAGAAATCAATAATATTAAAGAAGATATTATTGATTTCGCAGACATTGGAGATTTTGTTTATCAACCTGTAAAAACTTATTCTAGCGGTATGAAAGCAAGACTGGGTTTTGGAATTGCTGTTAATATTGATCCTGATATATTGATAATTGATGAGGCACTTTCGGTAGGAGATCCTACTTTTACACAAAAATGCTTAAATAAAATTAATGAGTTTCGAGATAAAGGAAAAACCATGTTTTTTGTGAGTCATAGTATATCACAGGTTAAACAATTTTGTAATAAAGTATTGTGGCTTGAACAAGGTATGTTAAGGGCATATGGAGAAAGCGTTGATATATGTCCATTATATGATAGGTTTATAAAAGAATTTAACGCTATGACAGAGCAAGAAAGAATAGATTATAAAAAACAATTTTAAATGAGAAAAAGGGGATTTTCGATTTATGGCTGGGGACAGAATAAGAGAATCTTATAATGGAGAAATAAGTGAGCGAGCAGCAAGGAAAAATAAGCAACGCATAGACTGGTTTGCAAATTCTGCAAAAGGTGGGAAAGTTTTAGATATTGGTTGTTCTCAAGGAATAACTCCTATATTAATAGGCAGACGAGGAATTGATGTTCTTGCTATTGATAATGATCAAGAAAGCATAGATTATGCAAACAAATCACTTTTAAATGAAAATAAAGAAACACAAGACAAAGTTGAATTTGTATGTGCAGATTTTTTGAACTTAGATATAGCTGAAAAATTTGATACTGTAATAATGGGAGAAGTACTAGAGCATCTTTTTAACCCTAGTTTGTTTTTGCACAAAACTTCACAATTGTTGAAAGATGACGGAGTAGTGTTATTTTCAGTTCCTTTTGGGATCAATCCTCATTGGGATCATAAAAGGACATATTATTTTTCGGATTTCTACTCACTTGTGAGCGAACATTTTAATATAGTTAACTATAAATTTTTTATGGGTACAATTGCAGTTGTGGCAAGACATAAAAGTTTTGCTAAAGAAGAAATTGTTTTTGACAAGAATCTTTTAGCGTACATAGAGAATGCGTTTTTTGATTTAGACACTGATAGTCATAAAGTTTTAAATGATACAAGAGATAAACTTACTCAAAGCTATAATTTTGTAAAAAAATTAAAAGAACAAAATGCTGAACTAGTGGAAAAATCAACAAACTTAAATCAATCAAGAAATGACATTACGGCAAAATTAAATTCACTAACAAAAGAAAAAGATACTAAAATTAACGAGTTGACAGTCGTTGTTGCAGAAAAAGATACTAAAATTAACGAGTTGACAGTCGTTGTTGCAGAAAAAGATGCAAAAATTCATGAGTTGGAAGTAGTTGGAAATAAAAAAGAGGAAGAACTTCAAATTTTAATCGAAGAAAATAAATTCAAAGTTGAAATGTTAACAAAAGAAATTAACGACTGTCTTGTTACAATGAAAATTTTGTCAGAAGAAAATTCAGATGAGTTGCAAAAAATATCTATGCTACAAGCGGATTTAGAGCATGAAGATCTAGATAATTTAGAATTAAAAGCAAAAATCGTTAAACTAAACCAAAAAAATGCAAAAATTAATAAAGAGCTAGAATATAATAAGAATAAATTGAGTAATCTTGAGAAAGTGTATGATAATCTGTGTAATTCTAGGTTCGGAAGGTTGCAGAGATTTTTTTGGAGGTCTTCAACAAAAACTAGAAAAAAGCTTTATCATCTAAAGGTAAGGCTTAAAAAGTTTGCTCGAAAATCTAAATTTCTTTGCAAAATAGTTGGAGATTATAGAGATAGAAAAGAGTTGAAAGCTAAAAATGCACAAGTTGCGCAAATTATAACAAATGAATCAACCAATGTGTCGCAACCTGCAAAACTACCAGTAAATAATGCACAAACAAGAAGAAAAGCATTTGAGGATGGTGCAGATAAAACATTTTTAGAACGAATAAAACCATATTTGGAGCAAATTCCAGAAAGCAACGGTTCTAGGTATTACAAAAAAAATGCTACTAAAATTGGTATTATTTGCGATGAATTTTTATTTCATTCTTTTAAAGAGGCAGCAGAGTTTACGTTTATAAATCCAGATAACTGGAAATATGAAGTTATAAAACAAGATATTTTAATGGTGGTTTCTGCGTGGAAAGGTATGGATGAAGAATGGCGTGGTCTTGCAAATGAGAAATCACAAAAACGTCAGCTCGCGTATGAAATAATAGAATATGCAAAAAACAATGGCGTAAAAGCAGTGTTTTATTCAAAAGAAGATCCACCAAACTATGATATTTATATAGAAATTGCAAAAAAATGTGAATATATATTCACATCATGTCAAGAGGTTATTGAAAAGTATCAAAAAGATTGTAAAAATGAAAATGTATTTTTATTACCATTTGGTATAAATCCAACATATCATAATCCGGTGGGATCTCAAGGGAAAAACAAACAAAGTGGGATGCTGTTTTCGGGTTCTTGGATGGACAAATATCCAGAAAGAATTAAAGACATGCGTATGATTTTTGACGGAGTTATTTCTGCGGGACATAACCTTAAAATCATCGATAGAAATTATTCGTATACACGTTCAGAAGCCTATAGATTTCCTAAAGAATATTGGAAATATATTTCACCAGAAGTTGACCATGAAACACTTCAAAAAATACATAAGCTATATAATTGGGCTATGAATGTAAATACGGTTACTGATAGTATGTCTATGTTTGCGAATAGAGGATATGAACTTCAAGCAGCTGGTAATTTAATTGTTTCAAACTATAGTATGGGAATGAATTCGAAACTTCCTATGATTTTTACTGTAATAGATGGAAAAGAAGTTCCACTCATCTTAAATGCATATGATAAAGAATCTGTATATGAACGCCAAATGCAAGGTGTAAGATCTGTTATGACAGGTGAAACTTGCTTTGATAGAATAGGTAATTTTCTTGAAATACTAGGAGTTAACTCAACTACTGATCAAAATTCAGTTTTGGTTATAATAGATGAAATTACAGAAAAAGTTCAAGATCAATTTGATAATCAAACATATAAAAATAAAGAAATTTGTTTATTGAAAAACTTTGATGAAACAAAAAAATCAAATCATACTATGATTACTTTTTGGGATAAAAACTTTGATTATGCACCATTCTATCTTGAAGACATGACTAACGGTTTTAAATATACTGATTGTGATTACATTACAAAAGATGCATATAAAAAAAATGGCAAACTTATAGATGGTGTTGAGCATGATTATGTAAGTAAATTGAAAAATAAAGCTTGCACAATTTTCTGGGCAAGTGAGTTTTCGTGCGAAAAATTACTGGAAATCACTGATGATTTTGAACTTGAAAACGGCTACAGTATCGACCATTTTAACTTTAATTGTATAAATGGAAGTGGGAAGATTACAGACCCTAAACTTTCGGTAATATTACCTATTTACAACAATGGACTTTGTCTGTTAGGTAAAGCTTTTAGCAGTCTATACAGAAGTACCATGTTTTCTGATATGGAGATTATTTTAGTTGATGACGGTTCTACTGATAATTATACACGAAAAGTATTAAAATATTTAGATGAAACTTACTTAAATGTTAAAACGTATATGTTTGAAATAGGTGGAAGTGGTTCGGCTTCACGTCCAAGAAATAAGGGGATTGAGTTAGTTACGGCTGAGCATGTAGCGTATTTAGATCCAGATGATGAAGATACATCAGATGGTTATACAAAAATGTATAATCTAATGATTGAAAAAGAAGCTGATATGGTAGTCGGAGATGTATATAAGCTAACTTCAAAAATAGCAAAAATGAACTATGCTCCTGCTATTAAAAAAAGATACGGCAAGTTTGATATCATAAATGATTCCAAAGACTTCTTGATAAAATCTAATTTCTTTGCAATGCGTATTCAAGCTATGATAGTAAAAAAATCTATAGTTACACAAAACAACATTTTGCAAGTTGTTGGTGCAGCAGGCGAAGATACTCTTTTTTGTTGGGAATTATTAATGCATTCAAACAATATACAAATATTAGATATGCCTATCCATATTTATTATGCGGCAGTTGAGGGATCGGTTGTAAATACAATAGGAAAGAGATTTTTTGATAGATATTCAATCATAGAAAATCCTAAGTACGAGTTTTTAGAGAAAAATGATTTACTAGCAGATTATATGACTTTGAAATTTGCATATTATTTTGAAAATTGGACGCTAAAACACCTTGCAAAAGTTGACAAAGAAAATGCAGTATATTGCACACAAGTAGTTTTTGATATGTTTAAAGCCTATAAAGATGTTTATAATAAAGACTCAAAAACTATAAATAGTTTTGTGGAGAAATGTGAAAATAATGATTATAAGAGTGCATTTGAAGTAGTAAAGAGTATCTTCAAATAAAGGAGGATATCAATTGAACGATAAAATAAACACTGATTTAGATGTATTTATAAGTATTTTCGGAAGTTGCGTTTCACGTGATATATTAAACTCAAAAAACGCAAAATCGATGAAACTTGATACTTATATTGCAAGACAGTCTGTTATCTCAGATGTATCACCTGCGATTGACTGTAATTGTGACGATTTTGATTTAAAATCTGCATTTCAAAGAAAAATGATATATAATGATTTTGCAAAAAAAGTTTTGATTTATTTAAACAAGATAAAAGTGAATATTTAATTATAGATATGATTGAAGAAAGATATCGAACCTTAAAATATCAAAATAGCATTGTTACATATTCAAGCGAACTTGGTAAAAGTGGTTATGTTAAAGACTTGCAATTTATTGATTTATTTTCTGAAATAGATACTTATATGGATAAATTCATAACGAAAATTTTAAATGTTTATAATCAAAAAAGTATTATAATACATAAAGCTTTCATGTTAGATGATTATATTGATAAAAATGGCGAAAAGGTACTATTCGATAAAGTTCGTCGAAAAAATAATAAAATTCTAAATAAAAAATTAAAGTATCTTTATAATTATCTTGAGAAAAAGTTGCCAAATGCTTATATTATTGATATCTGTCATAAATACTCTGCGTTAGAAAATCATATTTGGGGACTTGCGCCTATGCATTATCAAGACGAATATTATGATGAGGCATATAAGCTTATACATGGTTTTTTAATATAACTAAATATGGAGCATATTTTTTGAAAGCGTTCATGAGCTATAGATAAACACTGCAGATGAATTTGAAAAGAAGTCGGCTTTAACGTAAGTTGTAGAAATGAAAATTTAATTTATTAAGACAGTAATTAAAAAAGGGGAAAATATGAAATTAGATGAATTGTGTCGAGAATTTAAAATAGATAAAAAATATATTTTTACATTTAATGTATCTATTATATGCTTTTTTCTTACACACGCATATTTCTTTACAGGAAAATTCGCAAATGAAGATTATTTTCATAGACTTTCGGGATACACAGGAAATCCAGAGTCTGGTCGATGGCTAGGTGGTATTATTACAAGTTATTTAATGCCGTGGGTAATAGGAGTGATTTGCTGTATATTTATAAGTCTTGCGGTAGTTTTAATCGTAGATATGTTGAAAATTGAAAATAAACTTTTAATAGTAATAACCGCAGGTATGTTAATATCATTTCCAACACTTGCATATTCATTTCCTTATTTGTTTATGGCAGATGTGTATGCGATAGCATTATTTTTCGGTGTGTTTGCAGTCTGGGTTACAACTAAACACAAATATGGATTTATACTAGGTGCACTAGCTCTTATGCTTTCTCTTGCAGAATATCAGTCATATATTGGTGTAGCAGTAACATTATGTGTAATTATATTGATAATAAATATTTTAGATGATGAATTTGAATTGAAGTGTCTTTTTGCACTTGCTTTCAAGTTTGCTTTAATGGGAATGTTAGGATTTGTATTTTATAAAATAGGCTTAAATATAGTCTTAACATTGAATAATTTAGAGCTATCAGATTATAAAGGCATTGATACTATGGGACAAATACCTTTAAATCAAGTACCATCTTTATTATATAAAACCTATACAAGATTTTTGAACTACTTTAGTGGCAAAACCTTTTTTTACACAACTAATTTTATAAAATATATTAATTACATAAATATTTTTATTATATTGGTACTAATTGGAACAAGAGCATGTCAAATTAAAAATATTTTAAGATGGATACTTTTAATATGTTTAGTTATGGTACTACCACTTGCAATTAATATTGTGGATTTTATGGCACCCGAATCAAGTTCATCAACATTAAACATATATGCTATGGTATTTTTATTTGTTTTTCCACTAGCGCTATTACCTTGCAATAAATTATTGAACAAGAGTATATTATTTACGACTATTTTACTATTAGCAACAGGTAGTATAATGGTTAATAACTTTGTGACATCTAATTTGTATTATGAACAAGTGCGGACAGTATACGAATATTCTGCGCATTTCTATAATAGATTACTTATAAAAATTGAAGAAACAGAAGGTTATAACAATACAGTGCCAGTAGCAATAATTGCAAATAATACTGTAAATACGCATAATTTAAGGACTGAAAAATTCTCGGATATACAGTCAGATCAAGGTATCTGGGGTAATTATATTGGTATGAACGGCGCTGTAGGAAGAGAGAGTGCAACGGCTTATAAGTCTATTCAAATGATACAATATATACTAGGCGCAAATATAAAATCTGCTACTAGCGCAGAAATAGCTACAATTATGCAAACTGAAGAATACAAACAAATGGGATCATATCCAAGCAAAGATTGTACTAAAATTATAGATGGTGTCTTAGTATTAAAAATGATTGAAGAGTGGAGTATTGATATTAAAATAAACGAAGAAACTTTGAAATTTGAGGTATTTTACCCAAGTTCTCAGCGAAACAATCAATATAATATTGCATGGTATATTTATAAAAATGATGAACGTATTGAGGTTCTTTGGTACGAAAAGAATAACTGTGGCGAATTATCGCTACCAAAAGACGAAATAGACGGAGAATACTATGTTACTTGCTACATAAAAGATGATGAAGGTAATGCGGTAAGATCTTCGTTTAACTCAGAAAAAATTATATTTCAAGAAATGATAGAGGAATAATAATGATAAATATAAAAAAAGATAAAGACCTTTTAAAATTAATTTTTATATCAACTTTTATAATAGGTTTTTTTGCTCATGGCTATTTCTTTGTAAACCATGCACTTTCACACGATAATTTATGGGCATTTGATGCACATCGTGAAGTAGCTATGAAACTTGAAAATGGTAGATTTGCGCAGATTTTAAACTTTATGTTTAGAGGTTATTATGCAGTACCATGGCTTGTGGGAATTTTGTCACTTATTTACATCGCAATATCAATTTATTTAGTAGTAAAATTATTTAATATCAAAAGCAAAGTTTTGATTATATGTATACCTATGGTTTTGGTAGTAAACACGGTAGTGACAACGAATATAGCGACATTTTATCACGAAATTGATGCATATATGCTAGCGTTTTTGTTAGCTGTGCTAGGTGTTTATGTAATGCAAAAACATAAATTCGGATTTTTACTATCTATTGTTCTTTTCATATTATCAATGGGACTATATCAAGCATATGTGCAAGTGGCAATAGCGTGTTCGGTAATATTGTGCATACTTGAAACATTGGATAATATAGAGATTAAAACTATAATAATGAATGGAATTAAACGTGTTTTGACACTTATTGCGTCGTTTTTTAGTTATAATTTTACGTATAATTTCGTATTGAGTTACTCGGGTTATGATTCTGCGAGTCGAATGAATAAACTGGGTGGTTTAAGCAATTATGTAAGTAGTAATATATTTGATGATGTATATCAAGGAATAATGGAAATGTATAATTTCTTTCTGAACCCTGTTTCACACGAATTGTTTGCTGAAAATATAATAAAATATGCGAATATACTATTTTTCATCCTTGCTGCAAGCTGTTTAATATGGCTTGTTGTCAAAAATAAATTAAATTGGTTAAGTATTTGTATGCTCGTAGTGCTTGTAGTTGCGTTTATGTTTGGTTCGAATGTTATGAGACATATGTCAATAGAATCGGGAGGTTATAGATATTATTGGTTGTTAAAATTCTCGAATATCTTTGCGTATATACTGGGTTTTATTGTGATTGAACGAAGTTTAAATTACAAAGTTAAATTTAAATTAAAAGAATTTAATTTAAATTTTGTGAAGATTGTAGTGATTGTGTTAGTTACAAATATTACTATGCAAAACATAGTATATTCCAATCAAGTTTATTATAAAAAAGTTTTAAACTATGATTCTGTACTTGAAACAATGAGTCGAATTGTAGATGATTTGGAAGATCTTGAAGGTTATAAAATTGGCGAAACAGAAGTTTTATTCACTCATGCAATGTTGAACTCTAGTTTATACAGTTCAAGAAATATGATGCCGTATTTAGCAAATAATTGGTATTTAGTAAATGGTGTAATTTCTTTTGGTATTTCATATGTTGAATATTTCCAAAATGTACTTATGTATCCTATGCAGCTACATGAACTGACGACTAGTGGTTCGATCCAAGAACGTATTGAAGCTTATCCAGAACTTATTGATATGCCTACTTATCCAAATAAAGGCTCTATTCAAATGGTTGATGGAGTTGTACTTGTGAAAATTTCTCAAACGGGATTTGAAACTTATAATAGTTTTGAAATAGGTTATGAAGTTGATAGTAATATTATTAATTTTGAACTTTTATACCCAAGCACACACTCAAATAATCAATATAATATTGCGTGGTATATATTCAAAGACGATGAACGTGTTGATGTTGTTTGGTACGAATATGACAATTATTTGACTGTAGATACGTCGCAATATGGGGAAGGCAACTATTATGTTCAAGCTTATATAAAAAATTCAGAAGGCAATACTGTTACAAGTGCTATGTATTCTGATAATGTAATAATACAGGGAAGTGATTAAATGCAAAAAATGTCATTAATAGTACCATGCTACAACGAAGAATTATCATTACAATACTTTTTTGATACTGTAGTGGAGTTTTATAACGATATACTTTCTAAAAAAGTAGACCTTGAACTTGTTTTTGTAAACGATGGTTCAAAAGATAATACATGGTTACACATAAAAAAATTAATAAAAGAAAAAACAAATATTTCCATAAAAGCTGTTAACTTCTCTCGTAACTTCGGTAAGGAATCTGCTATAATGGCAGGCCTTGAAGTTTCAACTGGTGATTGTGTTATTACAATTGATGCTGATTTGCAACATCCACTTGAAACAATTCCGGAGATGATTTTAAAATGGAACGAAGGATATAAAGTTGTAGATGGAACTAAATCCAGTCGTGGAAAAGAGTCGTTTTTACATAAAAAATTTGCAGGATTATTTTATAACATAATTAGCAATGCGGTTGGTTTCAATATGAAAAATGCATCAGATTTCAAACTGTTGGACAGAGAAGTTGTTGATTTGTTGCTTACACTTAAAGAAAAACACGTATTTTATCGTGGGCTTACATCTTGGGTTGGATTTCCTCATACTGAAGTATTTTTTGAGGTGCAAGAGCGTGAGTTTGGTGAAACAAAATGGTCATTCTTCAAACTTACTAAATATGCATTAAATAACATAAGCTCTTTCTCCACTGCACCAATGCTTATTGTTACATATATTGGCGTATTGTTTTTAATATTTTCAGGAATTTTAGGTATTTATACATTGGTATCGTATTTCTTAGGAGCTACTGTATCAGGATATGCTACTCTTACAATGTTACTTCTTATAATAGGTAGCTTTAATATGATAGGTTTAGGAATTATAGGATATTATATTTCTAAAATATTTGAACAGGTGCAAGAAAGACCAAATTATATCATTCAAAAAGTAGTGTCTAACGAGGTGAAAAAGTGCCAAAATTCATAGATAAAAAAACGATAAAATTTATAATTGTTGGTATTTTAAATACAATAGTAGGCACATCGGTAATGTTTATTTCTTATAATTTTTTAGGGCTTACTTATTGGATTTCATCAGCTTTAAATTATATCATAGGTAGTATTTTTAGTTTTTTTATGAATAAATACTTTACATTTTCAAATTCAGAAAAAAGCTTAAAGCAAGTTGTGTTATTTATTTTAAACATTTCACTTTGCTATTTTATGGCATATGGTATATCAAAACCACTTGTATCGTATGTGTTAAGTGGATTTGGTACAAGCATACAAGAAAATATTGCCATGCTTTGTGGTATGTGTTTATTTGTAGCGTTAAACTATTTCGGCCAAAGATTTATAGTATTCAAAAATCAAGACTAACCTCTAGGGAGCCTTAAAAATGAAAACCTGCCACCTAACCTCCGTCCATCGCAGCGACGACATACGAATACTGAAAAAGCAGTGCGTGAGCCTTGCAAAGCTTGGTTATGACGTATATTTAGTTGCTACGGGCGAGAGTTTCGAGTATAAAAAAGTTAAAATAATAGGTCTTGGCGAGGTCAAATCGTCAAGGCTTATTAGAATGTTTAAGACGACAAAATTAGTCTATCAAAAAGGTCTAGAACTCGACTGCGACATATACCATCTGCACGACCCAGAACTCTTACCGTATGCACTAAAACTCAAAAAGCGTGGCAAAAAGGTTATTTTCGATAGCCACGAAAGTTACACGGATACTTTTTTAGAGAAAAAATACATACCGAAACTTTTTCGAAAGCCTATAAGCAGTATATTCGATAAATACTTGAAATATGTTGCAAAGCGTATTGATGTGGTAATTTGCTGTTATCACCAAACACAGCAAAGCCTTGTCGGATACAACGAAAACATACCGTTGATTTTTAATTTCCCCATTATCGAAAACGTAGATTTCGAGTACAAACAAGGTAAAAATATCTGTTACGCTGGTGGACTTATGGAGCAGTGGAATCATCAAATAATTGCTGAGGCGATTAAAGATACAGATGTAAATTATATACTTATGGGTAAATCCACGGAGTACATAAAAAGCGTTATTGAAAATTATGAAAATATCGATTTCAAAGGAATGTTGAAATATGATGAAGTTTTAAAATATTACTCTCAAAGTCAAATCGGAATGTGTCTACTGGACTATATTGGACAGTGCAAGGGGACTATAGGAAATCTTTCTAATACTAAATTTTTCGAGTATTTAATGGTGGGATTGCCGATAATATGCACGGATTTTGTGCTTTGGAAAGAAATTATCGATGAATATAACTGTGGTATTTGCGTAAATGCAACTAACTCAGATGATATAAAAAATGCTATAAATTATCTATTACAAAACCCAGAACTAGCAAAACAAATGGGTGAAAATGGGAAGAAGGCCATTTTTGAGAAGTATAATTGGGGCACACAAGAGGAAATATTAATCAGTTTATACGAAAGATTAGAGAGGGAATAAGTTTTGAAAAAAGATAAATTAATTTTGCCACTACTGACAACTTTATTACTGTTTTTTTCATTCGGCTGGACGTCGATGACTAGCAATATTAGTTATAAGGTGTTGGCGTGTGCATTTATATGTACGGCTGTTGTGGTCTTGCTTATAAAAAGAAAAAATTTCGATATATCAAATTATGTCGTTCTATCAACTAGCTTATATGTAGTGATTGCTGGTATTTCGACACTCTACGCAAATGCAGGAAAGTTTGCTATCAATGAATTTATAAAGGTGTTACTTGCTTTTGCAGTCTTTGTGTTTTTAAGCATTAAAGTTAGCAAAGATAAGAAAAGTTTGACACAAATCTTATGGTTAGCAACTGGTTTGAGTTCAGTAACAGCATTTTTATCTATTGAGGGTGCGAGTTTAGGCATAATATCGCCAATTATTGAGAAATTTTTGTATGGTTCAGATATAGTTGAATATGCATCATATAACGCAAATAGGCTTACAAGTATTTTCGGAAACTCAAATGTATTTGCATCTATGCTCGGCGTTTGTCTGTTCTTATCTTTGTATTTATACATAAAATCAGAAGACAAAAAAGCAAAATATATTCAAGGGTTTTTCTTAATTATCCAAGCGAGTGCATTCTTATTAGCGTTCAGTATGGGTGGGACAGTCTCTCTTGCAGTGGCTATTTTAGCATTTATTATTTTTGCTGAAAACGATATATCTTACAGAGGGTTAATTATCACCTTGCAAGTAGTAACTATGGCTTTTATTGGCATTGTTTGCACTATAGGGACGTATACTAAGGACGTTTCATCAGGAAGTATTCTACCGTTTGCAATGATAATTTTAGGCACTGTAGCACTTTTGGTTGTAGATAAATTTATAGGTAAAAAAGCATCGGATTTCTTATGTAAATATAGCAAACAAGCCATTATTATAGTGGTTAGCATATGTGTACTATTTGCTGGTTTTGCTGTAGTTGCTTTCACAAATACAAGTGGAAGTATGTCGTTAAACAGCGGGACTACAATCTACAGAACAATTTACCCAGAGGCTGGAGAATATACATTACAGGTAAATGCAAATTCGGAAGAATTGTATTTAAGAGTTCTTACAAGAGACACTGAGCAAATTATTTTAAACACTGATACTCAGATATTCGCAAGTAGAAATGGAAATGATTTGCAAAATACATTTACTATAGATACAGATGTTGAACAGGTCAGAATTGCTATTACTAATGACAGTGATAAAGCAATTTCAATAGAAAATATCACGTTTGTCGGCGAAGAAGATATAGAATTGAAGTTATCTTACACATTTTTGCCAGAAAATATCGTTTCACGTCTACAAGGTCTACGAACAAATAACAGCTTAATAACTCGTCTACAGTACTTCCAAGATAGTTTTGCGTTATTCCTACAAAGTCCGATTATAGGTCACGGTCTTGGTGGTTTTGAAAATGCAATCCAAAGTGTTCAAAAGTATCAATATGAAACAAAATACGCCCACAACCACTTCTTCCAGGTGATGGTAGATATGGGGATTTTGGGATTTGCATCGTACTTATTCTTGCTCATTTCGTGCATAATTGCACTTGTAAAATCACGCAAAGAAAATGATTTAGCACCAATACTTTTTGGGGCACTTATGATGATAATAGTCCACGGTGCAAATGAATTTTCAATGTCATCGGGTGAATTTTTACCATTCGCGTTTGCAATTTTTGCACTAATCGCAGTAACTTGTGGTGTTAAAATTAAGAAATTAGAACAATATGACAGCCAAATCTTGCTTGGCACAACAATTGCAATGGCTATTTTTGCAATACTTCTTGCTGGAAATATCATCGCAAATATAAATATAAACGCTAGTTCAGTAACGCTTGACACGTTGACAACGAATGCATCTATCGACGTTTACGAGAAAAATGACTATAAATTGAGTTATGTTTTGGCGACAAGCACATCAACGGATTCAACAATACGAGCGACTAGTGATAAGTATTTAAAATCGCTTGAAAAGGCAAAATCTAATACGATAAGTTTGTATCTTGCTGATTACTATATTGATAATGGAAACCCAGAAAAAAGTTACGAACAAATTGTAAGATATATTGATTATTCGGTATATGATCCAGATACATGGAACTTAGCGCTTAGCCAATATATAAATACGTTATTTACAGATGAAAATATTGAGCATTTCTTCTCTAGTAAAGATGCCTATATTGAAATAATCGAGGACTTAATTGGAAAACTAGATATCACGAACCAAAGTTCAATCGGTCAAATTACGCTAGATGATTATACTTTAATGGGTATAAGAAATGTGTTAGCGAGTAAAGATATTGAAACATTAGATGAGTTTTATAATTATGTATATACTGTAATTTATGACTCGAAATATGATACAACTATCAATGACAACGGTACATATGATGCTTTAGTAGCTAGTTACACAACGTTTGATATAAATGACGGAGTGACTAATGCTGGTGATAAAATTAGGGTTAAAATTCCGTATACATATTATGCGATGTACAAAATCGAAATAGACAGCACAAGCGTATCAAAAATCGCAACACCAACAGATGAGATTACCTTTACAGTGACCGATGAAGGAAAAACTATTGCTATTATCGATACGAACACTATTTCAAGTATGACAAATGCTACGGAAGGGTATGTTGATGTTATCATAAACTTTACAGGTGACGAAGCAGAGTTTGGCGATATTAAAATTAGTAGATAATAAAGACAATTAAAAGATTCAATAAGCTCACTGCTAATGATAGTATAAAAAATTTATTGAAGTACAAGACTTCAGTAAATTTTTACAGCTGATTGTTTGTATGCATACGACTAAAAGACGGTAATTTTCAAGCAAATAGCTTTACATAATTGAAAAAACAAAAATTTTCTAAAAAATCGATCAAAAAATCCTTGACAATTACCGTTTGTTACGATATAATGAAATAGTCGCATACATATACTACGTCGATTAAGGAGGCACTTATCATAAACCGAGAATTTTTAAATGTCCGTCTAGCTTATGAAACTAAGTATTTAATTCTAAAAATCCAAAAAGAACTCGAGCAAAAACTGGCACAAAATCTGGATAATGACTTAATATCTAAAATAGAGGACAGCATCGAAACTAACTTCCCTGAGGAACTTCACGGAATTTCATCTACGATAATTTTAAAAGTATCATCATCGAGCATCATCGAAGCAGCTTTTGAAAAAACAAAAAATCTGTCACAAGAGCAATGGAACATGATTCTTGACGAAGGAGTTTACGCAACAGAAAACTTCTCGGATATCGGAACGCTCACGCCGAAACTTTATCTGAAAAGCGATGTTGTGCAGGGTTTGAAAGATTACACTTTTAAATTTATGTCAAGCGAAAACATAAGACCACTAAGATTAAGTTATGTTATAAAATATGTAGTTTATGCTTATTATAAAGAATATTTTGAAGTTTAGCACTTCAAAATATTTTTATAAAACGATTGTCGAAATGTGTACGACTAAAAAACAACACTTTTCAAGGAAAAATAAAAATTTTAAAAGGAGAGAAAAATTATGAGCGTAATGAGAAGAAATTTAGCAATCAGAAGAGAGATATTCATTCAAATATTGCTTACGAACGAAGACACGACTGTAGAGGAGCTGGCAGAACTTCAAATGTTGGAATTAATAGACGAAGAAACCATCGACCTATCACTAGGAAGATATTCTTATGACTGGATTAATTTTATTAAACACACCGAGCCAGAATATTATCAAGAACTACTGCAAACACCACACAAATTAATCTTAATGGGTAAAGAAATGCAAGAGCGAGTTGAAGATTTAATAGAGAAACTTGAAGAACAAATAAAAAAGAAACAATACCCTCATCTTCATCAAATAAAAGACATTTACAAGAAAGCAGCAGCAATACAATCGATAATAGACCAAGCACGAGAAATAGCAACAAGCACGTTGATTTACGGTAAATAACAAAAAAGTTTGGAGGTTACCAATTAAAAAACTGCTAGAAACAGCTAAAAAAATAAAAAAAGGAGTAATTAATATGAATAACAACAAAGTCGAAATACGAGATGTGAGAGGAATTGCTATTAAAAAAGTATACTCAAGATACGCAATAGGTTTAATGAACAAAGGAAAAGGGTGGTTCAAAACAAGAAATATCTTTATATTAGGAACAGCACCCTGTGCTATTCTACGAGTATTTCCGAAAATAGGTCATACTTTGACGGTATCTGATGCTACCTCGCAACTTGAAACGATATTCTCAAACCAAGCATTCGCTAAAAATAAAGCTAGAGGTTCTCTTGGAGGAGCGTCGAGATGGGAAGTGATAGAATATAACTGTATTAATGACACTTGGAAACGAAAAAAATAAACTATAAAAAGAACCACCTTTCAGAGATGAGAGGTGGTTTCATCTCTGAAAAGTGGTATATTAAAAATCATCTTATATCATCCTAAAACTCGTCCGTCCTAATGCAAACGTTATTGCCATTAACTTTGAGACTACACACGACTTCTTGGTTTATAATTTCAAAATTAACGTCAGAAACCTTTGTTGGTTCATTCTCAAGTCTTGATGCTAAAAGGTTGACAAAAATGGCTTGTTTGCCTTGTTTTCTTTGAATGATAAACGCAATATCCTTATCCGTTGGATTGCCTGGACCTACAGCTACAAAGCAGTCATCAAAGCTTGCGTAAGAATATAAATCCGTCAAAACATCGTCAGTTTTGTATGTTATCACTTCGTTTAGAGCTTTATCAATTTTACTCACTTTCGAGAAATATTTAAAAGGTTTTTTGCTAGAAAAGTTCTCTACAATAACTTCGTTTGTGCTTTGGCTTGTTTTTTCACCATCGAAGTGCATAACCCAGTCAATTTGATTATCTTTAGGGCAGTCTACGGTGAAAACGTCAAGCAAAAATTCGGCTTGTTTGTAAATTCTACGACGCATAGTAACATCTTTGTAGTCCTCATCGCTCCATTGTTTAATTACGAAAGAATCAGGCATAACATAGCCGTCGCACCATTGGTTTTGCATATCGATATACATAAAATCATCGGTTTTCACATACTTATTTACACTACCTTTTGATGGAGCGTGATTTTCTTCATTAATCACTACTGTATTGTGCGTGCCAGTGTTTTTGAAATATTCGTAGTGATATAACGCGCCATAACCAGTAGTGCCGAGGTCGTTTGAAACGAAAGTATCGTTGTAAATATAGGCTAAGCTCAGTCTGTCGTAGTGGTCGTGTTCGCCACCGTAAGGTCCGTGTTTTAGCATTAAATATTGCTTTGGTTCTTGGTGGGATATTGTCATACCACTACCGTCTTCGTTGTGATAATCTTTGTGTTTGATGTATCCAACGTCTGCTTTGACACTATAATCGTCTAATCCATAGAAAAATCTTTCGATGTTAATGTTAACGTCTTTTTTTGTGATTTCGTTCATAACTTGTCTGATTAAAACGCTGTCGAACATTTTGCTTGGCCAGTCGAATAAATTGTAATAATCTAAGCAGATATGGCGAGCGTGGATATCGTTTATTAATGGAAATTCGTTGTTTGGTTGTAATAATTTTATGATACATTCTAGCATTTTTTGGTAATTTTCGTGATGAATATTGCTGTATTTGGTGTGAATTGCGAATTTTTCATAAGCAAAGAAATTTTGCATAGCGAAGAAATGATAACCTATTGAGCCTTCAAACCATAAACCGTCTTTTAGCATTGCGTTTTCTAGTTGATATAAAAGACCGTAGTCTTTGTACACGCCAAATTGTATTAAATCATCGTTGTTAAACAAAATACCTATAACTGAAATTGCGGCATTTATAATAACTTCGTGGTTATGTAGTTGATTTGCTCTATGTTCGCACAAAAATTCTCCACCGATTTTGAATAGATTTTTGTATACGTAATATTTTTCTTCATCTGAAAAAACGTCTGTTGTCATATCATAGCCGAAAGCGAATTGGCGTAAAAGAATGGCTTCGTTTAAGGTTTGAGCGCAGGCTTTTCCAGGGTCGTTGTATGGAATGTCACCGTGAACTTGGTAATCTGGATAGTAATTTGCCATTTCTATTAAAATAGCTTTTGCCTTTAGGGCATATTTTTTTTCGCCAGTCAGCGTATATAAAAGACCTAGATTGTACACTCCGTCGAAGTGTATTTCTAGTGTGAATTGCCACCATGATTGGTCGAAAGGCGCGCCAGTGTAGACTTTGCCACATGTAGGGCAGACGTGTTCGGTGGGTTTGGTTATGTCGAAAGTCAAACGTACAGAGCATTCTTTGCAGAAGTAGTATAAGCCCCAGTTTGCGATGCCTTCTTTTGGTAGAAGAATATCATTTTCCATAACCCACGTGGTTTGTTCTTTTAATTTATTTACAATGCTGTCATCTTTTTGACATTTTTGACGGAACTTTGCGATTTCCTCGTTGGTAAATCTAATCATTGTGAACCCTCCATACAAAAAAACTTAACTTTGTATTGATTATACGCTAAATTAGTCGGATTTTATATTGATATTGTATACAATAATGCACAAAAAATTTTGTATTATATTTTTTTAGGGAGTTGCACAAATGAGTAAATAAAACACCGCAATAATGTAGGGCAGGGGCTTGCTCCTGCCGTCAAAACCAATACGTCCGTATAAAATTTAAATCGTAACAAAAGCCTGACTGTTCAGTTTATTTTGAAATCAAACTTCCTTCGACTTCTGAATTAACAACATAGTATTATAGAGCAAATTATTATCCAGATTAAGCACTAAGTGGTGTATATAGCGTTTCTGTATGGTATAACCATATGGTATTTGACGTAGTACCATTTTATGATGACACTCAAGACATAGGTAGTTTAATTATCTTATTTTAAACTGGAAGTCTTAATGAAAGGCAACTAAGCCCTCCGTCAATTTTTTTAAATTCACTTGTATCGCAAGTAATTGTTTTATATCCAGCATCTTGTATTGATTTTAATACTTTCGGATAACCTTTTGGCACAATTACCACGTCATTTACCCAAATACAATTTGCAGCATAGCTTTCATCGGCAGGAATTTCGATTTTTTTATAGTCTTTAAATTCAGGAGTTGACATAAATTCTCCGTAGCATAACAAAGTATTGTTCTCCAAATATACAACGCCGGTTTTTAGATGTAATACTTCTTCAAGAGCAATTTTTATAACTTTTACGCCAAATTGTGATACGATGTCAGATAAAGATTTTATGCCAGCCTCGTTTGTACGTGCACTTAGACCTACATATAAAATATTTCCTACCATCATCACATCTCCACCATCAAGTGTAGCCTGGCCTGTGATATTGAAGATTTTATCTTCTTTGTAAAATAATGACAAAGCGTCTTTTATATAATTTATTTCTGCATTACGAGTGTCAGCGCCTGGATTTGTAATAATAGCACAATCTTTTAAAACAAGCGCTACATCTTCTACAAAACAACTATCAGGGAAATCTTCGAGAGAAGGTAGAACTAATACGGGCAAACCTAATGAGTTTAATGTTTGTATATATGTTTTGTGTTGCTCTACTGCATTTGCATAATTTGGTGTTCCTAATTCAGGACTGCCAGTGATACCGTCAACGATTTTTTCGCAAGGTGTTCTAGTTATAATATGCTTAAACATTTTTTATCCTCCGATTTTGTTTTAAAATCCAATCTTAATTAGATGGCGTTTTAACAATAACTCCATTTGTGAATTTTAACTGATTATATTAATTATATCATATATTAACACAATGTCAATTATAGTTATACGTAGAATATACACTCTGATATTAGGTGGATTTTATCGCAGTTTATAGAAAATGGATATCTTACAATTTACACATTTAAATATATAAAATAGTGTATAAGGCAGAATTTTTCGTGCAAAAGAACCTAATATGTTTAGTTAATTTTAAAATGCACCGTGATTTTTGTGTTTTCTATTTTACGCTCGTAAAATTAATTGATTTCTGAGCAAATTTAACTTTATGTCAAAATAACTAAAATTCATATTGTAAATAAAGTGAATATGCATAACTGTGCCTGTGAAAAACGACAAAACTGTATCTTTTCAAAGGTACACTTGTGGTGTAATATACTTGCAGGAGGAAATTATAATGAAAAAAATAGCAGTTATTAGCGATATGTCAGGCTATGGAAGATGCTCGCTCACGGTAGCCTTACCTATCATTTCGGCACTAGGAGTACAATGTTGTCCTGTGCCTACGGTCATTTTGTCCAGTCACACGGGCTATGACGATGTATTTTTTGATGATTATTCGAAAAACACAAGTGAATATATGCAAAAATGGGAAAACATAAATCTTGAGTTTGATGGGTATTTGACAGGTTTTTTTGCCTCTGCCAATCAAATAGACAATATTTATGACATTCTTAAAAATAAACAGCAGTCAGTGATTATTGTTGACCCGATTATGGCTGATAATGGCAAATTATACTCGTCATACACGATGGATATGGTCGATTCGCTGAAAAATCTATGCAATATATCGGATATTTTACTGCCGAACTTAACCGAGGCGTGCATTTTGACTGGCACACCATACGAGCCAGATGATATTAGTACGGAAAAGTTGGTAGAAATTTGCGAAAAATTAACTAACGATAAAAACGTGAAAATATGTATTACAGGAATTGTAAAAAATGATGAGATTTTGAATTTCTTGTACATAAATGGCGAATATAAGATTATAAAAGTTCCAAAAATCGGCGAAATACGTTGTGGTACAGGCGATGTTTTCGCATCGGTTGTAAGTGCTGGTGTAATTTTAGGCGAAAGTATGCTCGACTGCGTTCTTAAAGCGACGAATTTTATTTCACAGACACTAAAAGTTTCGATAGATGAGGACATTTTGAATGGAATTTGTTTTGAAAAAACACTTGTAAAGATAGGAGATTTTAATGAAAACTAAAAATATAACTTTCACAGCGATTTTAGCGGCACTAGTTTTTGTCGCAACTGCATATTTATTCCACATTCCAGTGGGTAATGGATATATACACATCGGTGATGCTTTCGTGTTTTTGGCTGGTTGTTTATTGCCGAAACCTTACGCAATTTTAGCTAGTATAATAGGTGCAACACTTGCCGATGGACTGACAGGATACGCAATCTGGATTGTACCAACTGCTATAATAAAAGGGCTTACAACTGCAGTTTTCACGTCGAAAAGTGAAAAAATCATTTGCAAAACTAATATTTTCGGACTATTTTTAAGCTTGGTTATCGGTTCTGTTGGATATTATATAGCAGGAGCAATTATTTTTGGGGATACAATAATTTCGTTAGCGTCATTTTTTTCGTCGTTCTTGCAAACAGGAGCGAGCGCAGTTGTTTTTGTTTTCATAGGAAAAGCTTTGGACAAAATCGACATAAAAAGTATGTATTTTAAGGAGAAAAATTTTGAATAATATTTTATATACAATAGGAAACAAACTGTATTTAAATATCACAAACAAATGTCCTTGTGCTTGTACTTTTTGTATTCGAACACACAAGGATAACGTCGGCAATTCTAATCCGTTATGGCTTGAGCGTGAGCCTACTTGTGAGGAGGTCATTGCACAGCTTGAAACACGCGATTTAGATAGCTATGAAGAGATAGTTTTCTGTGGTTTCGGAGAACCTTTGGTGCGTATAGATGCAGTTTGTGAAATCGCGAAATTCTTGAAAAATATAACAAAAACACCAATCAAAATCAACACAAATGGACTGTGTAATTTATTGCATAAACGTGATATCACACCAGATTTTCAGACTATTATTGATATTATTTCTATAAGTTTAAACGCGTCAAATAAAGAAGATTACCTCGAAATTACAAAAAGTAAATTCGGCATAGAATCTTTTGATAGTATGCTTGATTTTGCACAAAAATCAAAGCTATATGTAAAAGATGTGGTACTTTCTGTGGTCGATGTAATAGGTGAAGAAGAGATTGAAAAATGCAGAAAAATATGTCAGAATATAGATGTAACTTTTAGGGTTCGTAAATTTGAAAGCTAAGAAACTTAGTAAATTTACTCAATAAACGCGTAAAAGACGGGATTACCCGTCTTTTTATTTTTGCCCAAAGAGGAATATGTTCAATTTCTTAATGATATTATTGAACAAACAAAAACAGAATTCAAGAATTATCCATTAGATGAACAAACGTCTAAAAATAAGCAGGATTTAGTTAATTCAAAAACATCATTTCTGGAAGAACTTGAAAACCTTGGTGGAGATAATAGTTTAATATTAGATATTAAATCCGAGTATAGAAAAGCAAAGGCAATATTAAAAGCTAAATATCTTGATTGGCGTTTTTTTGAATCAGTTGCATTAATTGTCTTGACACCTTTGTTTATTATTGTTATGATAGCAATATGCTTAGAGTCAAAAGGACATTCTATTTATAATCAAATCCGAATAGGTAAAGGGGATAGATAATTTTGAAAAAACATATGAAAATACTTCTAGGAGTGTTAATCATAGTGCTAGTATTATGGATTGGAGCAATATTTTACTTGTCATCTCAAAATGGAGAGCAAACATTTAATTTAAGCTATGGACTATCTAGCAAAATCATTAATATATTTTTCAAAGAAATAACGCAAACCGAAACCCTGAAAATTCATGAGTATTTAAGGAAAATTGCTCATATAAGTTTGTTTGCAACACTTGGGATATTATCAAGTTTGGCATTTAATATAATGTTCGCAACACAAAAGAAATGGAAAAATTTTATATCATTTTTTGCAAGTATGTTTTTTGTTAGTGGAATTGCACTTTTCGATGAGTGGAGAAAGCAATTTATTGACGGTAGACATTTTGATATGTTAGATGTTAAATTAAATCTTATTAGTGGGTTTATAGGAATCGTCTTGGTATTTATTGCAATTAAAACTGTGTCAATGTTCAAAAAAAGATATTAATTTCATACAAATACATATGTAAAATCCCAATTAAAGATAAAAGCCCGTGGTAGATGCTATTTCAAAAATGTATGTCGAAGGAAAATATCCAACTCAACTTTGGAAGTAAATGTTAGGTGAATTAAGTGAATTAAAAAAAGGTCAAGTTTTTATCTATTTAGGTGAAAAACTTGACTATTTTTCGTAAATAGGGTGATATTTACTACTCTTCTTAACGAGACTAAATATTATTTAAGAAATACTTCAAAAAGTTATTGACAAAAAAATTTAAAGATGATATAGTATATATAACAAGAGGTTAGCAATGGCTAACTAAAATGTTTTTAATAAAAAAGGAGACAAAAATTATGTCAATGATAGGTAAAAAAGTATCAGATTTCAGCGTTCAAGCTTATGTAGATAATTCTTTCAAAAAGGTAACTCAAGAGGATATTTTAGGGAAATGGAGCATATTTTTCTTCTATCCAGCTGATTTTACGTTTGTATGTCCTACAGAACTTGAAGATTTAGCAAATAAATACGGTGAATTTAAAGAAATTGGCTGTGAAATATATTCTGTTTCTTGCGACACTCATTTCGTGCATAAAGCTTGGCACGATGCATCTGAAACAATCAAAAAAATCACATATCCAATGCTTGCAGACCCAAGGGCTGCTCTTGCTCGTGACTTTGACGTGCTAATCGAGGCAGATGGTATGGCAGAACGTGGAACTTTCATCGTGAACCCACAAGGCGAAATAGTAGCTTACGAAGTGTTAGCTGGTAACGTAGGTAGAAATGCAGACGAATTATTCCGTAGAGTTCAAGCGTTGCAATTCGTAGCAGAACACGGCGATGAAGTTTGTCCTGCAAAATGGAAACCAGGTGCTAAAACTTTGAAACCAAGCCTTGATTTAGTTGGCTTAATTTAATAAATTACAACATGAACAATAAAAGGAGATTATTTTATGAAACAAGAATTACATCAAGATTTAAACAAATATTTAGCTGATATTGCTGTACTTTATATAAAATTCCACAATTTACACTGGAATGTTGTCGGCAAACAATTCAAAAACGTTCACGAATACTTAGAAACAATTTACGATGGTTTTGCAGACGTGTTAGACGAAGTTGCAGAAAGTATTAAAATGAATGGAAAAATGCCAGTTGCTTCGATGACGGAATTTTTAAAAATCACTTCTGTGAAAGAGTTGGGAGATGAAGAAATTTCTGTGTCTGACACATTAAATATTGCAAAAGTGGATATTGCAAGCATTAAAAAAATCGCTGAAAGCATTAGAAAAACAGCTTCAGATGATGACTGCTACGACGTTGTTTCTATGATGGAAGGTCACCTTGTAAACTACAACAAAACATTGTGGTTTTTGGAGGCAATGACTAAATAGATGGAAAATATGTACGATTTAATAATTGTCGGTGGAGGCCCTGCAGGGTTATCTGCTGCAATTTATATGGCTCGAGCAAAATATAAAACGCTGGTTATCGAAAAAGATAAAATTGGTGGTCAAATTTTAGTTGCAAAAGAGCTTGTGAATTATCCAGGTGTAATGCACACTTCGGGAGAACATTTAACGCAAGAAATGAAACACCAAGCAGAGAGTTTTTCGGCAGAATTTTTAATGTCGGAAGTAATAGATATGGAACTCACCGAGCAAATTAAAACAATTCGTACGACTACCGGTGAATACAAAGCGTTATCAGTGGTTTTAGCGCTTGGTGCAAGTCCTAAAAAACTTGGGTTTAAAGGCGAAGATGTGTTTGTTGGGAGAGGTGTAGCATATTGCGCAACTTGTGACGGTGAATTTTTCAAAGATATGCCGATTTACGTTGTTGGAGATGGACACACTGCTGTCGAAGAGGGACAATTCTTGACGAAATATGCATCTAAGTTGAATATGATTGTCAAAGGCGACAAATTTGATTGTGACGAAGAAAGCATAGCACGTCTTTTGGAAGATGAAAAAGTTTCTGTTGTGTATAATACTGAGGTTGTAGGTGTAAATGGAACTCATAAAATGGACTCTATTACGCTGAAAAATCGTACAACAAAAGAAGTGCAAGTGGTAGATGAATATTCTGGTTTCGGCGTATTCGTTTTCGCTGGACATATACCTAATACTTCGTGGTCGAAGGGTGCAATTGAAACCGATGGTGGTTATTTTGTAACAAATGCAGAGCAAAAAACTAATTTAGACGGTGTTTTTGCTGCTGGTGATGTTTGCGTGAAATCTTTACGTCAAGTGGCGACTGCTGTGTCAGATGGTGCAACTGCTGGTACTTCGGCATCAAAATACGTTTCAAAACTCAAAAGGGAACTGGGACTTCCGAAATTTGAATTAAAAGCGCCAGTTATTCGTGAGAAAAAAGAAGAATCTCCAAAAACTGTGCAAAATACGTCGGACGATAAATTCATAAGTGATGAAATGCGTGAGCAACTTGCTGCAGTTTTTTGTCGATTTAACAGCCAAGTTACTATAAATGCTGTGTTTGATAGTTCGGATTTAGGACGTGAAATATCTGGATTTGTTGACGAAATGCAAGGAATTTCAGACAATGTTTTGTGTAAAAAATCTCGAGCAGACGGACAGAAATTAGCACCATACCTTGAAATTTTACGTGCAAATGGTTCATCAAGTGGCATTAAATTTTGTGCAATTCCTGGTGGTCACGAATTTAATTCGTTCGTGATTGCCTTATATAATGTTGCAGGTCCTGGCAAGGAAATTTCATCGGAAGAACAAATAAGAATCCAAAAATTAAGCAATGCAACCGACATAAAGGTGCTGATTTCGCTTTCTTGTACGATGTGTCCAGAGGTGGTTGTTGCGACTGGTAAAATTGCAAGTTTGAACGAAAATATCATTGCAAATACTATAGATATCGCACATTTTCCAGAAATTAAGCAAAAATATAATGTTATGAGCGTACCGTGTATGATTATCAATGACGATATCGTACAGTTTGGTAAAAAGAGTTTACCACAAATTTTAGATATTTTAGAGAAGATTTAAGGAGTATTTTATGAAAAAAGCAATAGTTTTCAGTACGATTTCTGGGCAAACGGAAAAGCTTGCAAAGGTAATTTTAGATAAAGTAGGCGAAGTTGATTACTACGGTGTTCCGTCTGAAGAGGCATTAAATGCTGATGTAATCTACGTTGGGTGCTGGACACAAGCTTTCACTTGCCCACCGAATATTAAGGACTTTTTAGAAAAATTAAATGGCAAAAAAGTATTTTTATTTATGACGGCTGGGTATAACAGCTCGGATATTTATTTTGCACCGATTATGCAGTCTGTAAAAGCAAATATTAACACAACCAACGAAATTATCGGCGAATTCATTTGTCAAGGTGCTGTATCACCTCAAAAACAAGAGGCTATCAAGAAAATGGATATTGAAAAATATAACAATATGAAAGAGCAACTTGATTTGTCACAAATGCACCCAGATGCAGGCGATATAGAAAAATTGATTGAAAAAATTAAATAATTACATAGAAAACGCTTCGTACCAATAAAAAGTACGAAGCGTTTTCTGTTGAAAAAAAGGTATTTAAAGATTGAATACTTACAGTATCAAAGGGAACTGCTGAGAATATATTGTATTATTCTGATAGTGCTAACGTTAATACATCAAGATTTTCTTGCATTATGCTTAAATAAGTAGTGCCATTATCAATTAAATCTTTTGTGATTGATTGCATTGAGTTTAATACTAATATTTCACAATCTTGCTTTTGAGAATTACTTGCAACAGTTGTCGCTAAATCTTCAAGGCCATTATCAATTATTATTAGGTAATTAGCGTTAAGTTCATCAACTTTGTTAGCTAAAAATACGATAGTTTCAAAGCTTGCCTCTGTTTCAGCAGAACAGCCTTGGAAAGCTGCATAATAATTAACACCGTAGTCGTTCATCATATATAAAAACGGGAATCTATCTGCAAAAATAACAGTATCTCTGGCAGCACTTTCAACCATAGTTTCATATGCGATATCTAAATCTTGTAAAGTTTGGATATAATTTGCTGTGTTTTCTTGGTAAATAGCTGCATTTTCAGCGTCTAACGCACAAATTTGATCGCAAATTGCTTGACAAACTACGATTGCATTTTTTACTGACAACCAAACGTGTTCATCAGAATGAGAGTCTTCTGTGGCACAACAAGAATCTGTGCAGTCTTCCGTGTGAACGTGTTCTTCTTCGGTAACTTCATCATCGTGATCGTGGTCGCAGTCTTCCGTGTGAACGTGTTC
>JAWXUP010000069.1:0-13036 GCA_044426345.1 Clostridia bacterium
GTGGTGGTAGTGGAAAATCTTATGGTGCTATGTCTAAAATAATACTCAAATCGTGTGGAAACGTGCGTACGGTTCTAGTAATCAGAAAAGTAAAAGCAACTATTCTAGACAGTATTTATGCTCTCACTCGCGAAATTTTGACAAGTGTGCTAGATGATTTTTCAATGAAATTTACAGAAAATAAAAGTGAGCTTACTATAAATTTAAGCAACGGTAGTAAATTTATTTTCAAAGGTATGGACAATCCCGAAAAAATCAAATCCATAAACGGAATAACTGATATCGTTATCGAAGAGGCTACTGAACTTTCTTTTGAAGATTTCACTCAACTTGATATCAGATTACGTCCAAAAGATGAATTTCCACAGATTTTTTTAATGTTCAACCCTGTTTCGAAAGTAAATTGGTGCTATAAGCACTGGTTTTCACAAAAAATTAGTAATACCAAAATTATAAAGACAACTTATCTTGACAATAAATTTATCTCTAAGGAGTATAAAAAAACTTTAGAAAATTTAATTTATAGTAACCCAAATTACTATAAAGTTTATTGTCTTGGCGAATTTACCACTCTAGATAAGCTTATTTTTAATGATTTTGAGATTAAATCTGTCGATGAAAACGAAATTTCTCATTTAGAATGTTTTGTCGGACTAGATTTTGGTTACGTAAACGATCCTACTGCAATTATTCGTATTCGTTATTCAGATGATACTATCTATATTTTAGAGGAATTTGCTGAAATTTCTATGTTAAATAGGCAAATTTTCGAAAAAATCGTCAATTTAAAGCTTAATAAATTGCCAATTGTCGCTGACTGCGCTGAACGAAAAAGTATTGATGAACTTAAAAAAATGGGGTTGAAAATCAAGCCTTGTCGAAAAGGCTCTGGTAGTATTTTAAATGATATTAACTTTATTTTATCGCACAAAATCGTTATTAATGATAAATGTGCGAAAACTATCGAGGAATTTCAGAATTATACTTGGACAAAAGACTCTGCAAGTGGCGAATATGTCAACAAACCCATTGATAAGCATAATCACTTGATTGATGCGTTGCGTTATGCCTTGCAAAACAGGCGAAAAAGCAACATTTCAGTCGCAAAAATTTTAAAGGAGTATTAATGATAGAAACTATTATCAAAAATAATTTACAACATTATTTTAAAAGACTCGGTCATTTTGAAAAAGCAAAGCTTTATTATAGAAATCAAAATGACATATTGCGTCAAAAAAGTCCGTCTAATTTGGTCGATTGTTCTCGAAACTTTGACCCTTTTAGAAGTGCCGATAATCGAATTTCGCACAACTGGTTTAATATTTTGGTGAATCAAAAAGCAGGTTATCTTTTCTCATATCCACCGACTTTTGATTCAAAAAATACCGATATAAACAGGAATATTTACCAAGTTTTAGGTGATGATTTTCCAAAAGTTTGTAAAGATTTATGCATAGATGCCTCTTGTTTCGGCGTTTCATATCTTCATTTTTGGCTAGAAAATGGTTTTAACTTTGCCACTATCGACCCTGTGCAAATTATTCCGATTTATGAAAATAGTATAAAAAAAAGACTTTCTGCAGTTATAAGAGTCTATGAGGACGTAATTGCAGGTGAAAGCACCACTATTTGTGAATATTGGGATAAATATATGCTTTATACTTTCACTTTTGATGGAATTTTAACTCCTATAAGAAAATTCGAAAACGGACAACATTTTATTCCACACGGTTTTTGCGAAGTGCCTTTCATTGAATTTAAAAACAATAATTTGAGCGAAAGCGACCTAACAGCTGTTAAACCTTTGATAGATGTTTACGATAAAATTTTTTCTGGTTTTGTAAACGATGTCGAGGATATTCAGCAAGTTATTTTGGTTTTAACCAACTATGGTGGCGAGGATTTGCAAACATTTTTGTCTGATTTAAAGCGATATAAGGCAATTGATATGCAAAAAGACAGCGAGGACAGTTCATCTGGCGTTTCAACTATGTCAATCGACATTCCAATCGAGGCTAGGCAAACTCTTTTAGAGATTACGCGAAAGCAAATTTTCGTGTCTGGGCAAGGCGTTGACCCACAAAACGAGCATTTTTCAACTGCATCTGGTGTTGCATTAAAACACCTTTATGGTCTTCTCGACTTAAAATGTGGTTTGCTAGAAAGCGAGTTTAAAAGTGGTTTTACGTCATTAATTAGGGCGATTTTAAGATATTTAGAAATCAGTTCAGTAGATACAATCGAACAAATTTTTAACCGTGCTTATATTCAATCTGACACTGAAAAAGCTGAAATTTTATCAAAACTTTCAAGTTTCACTTCGAGCTATACTTTGGCAAAAAACAATCCTTTGGTAGAAGACTTTGAAGTTGAACTTGAGCATTTAAAAGGAGATTTTAATGAAGGAACAACTTAAAAACTGGATGGTTTCTCTTGAGATTAGAGATGAAATCATCGAAAATATACTAAATACTGAACTTTTTGACGATTTTGTTCCGAAATCTGAAATTACAGAATTAGTTACGGAAAAAACAAAAAATTATGTGCTAGATTCAGAAATTTCGCACAAATTAACAAAAGCAAACGCAAAAAATATGACTGCGTGCAGATCACTAATTGATTCGTCTACTTTAGACTTTGACGGTGAAAAAATCACTGGTTTAGACGAGCAAATCGAAAAAATCACTAGACAAAATCCGTATTTATTCGAAGATTTTTCTTACACACCAACAAGTGGCACAAACAAACCGTCTGAGCAAAATATGACAGACAGCGAATATTTTAACTATCTTAAACTTAACAACAACGGAGGATTTTAATTATGGAATTTTTAACTGCTAAACAAATCGCGAGACAAGCTTTACCTATTTTAAAGGAGAATTTAGTATTCCCTACCCTATCACATATCGAATATTCAAACGATTTTGGTCGTTTTGGTGACACAATTCAAGTTAGAAAACCTGCTGTTTACACTGCTCTTGAGTTTGACGGAACTATTGTAAAACAAGATGCTACCGAAACTCCTGTAATGGTAACTCTTGACAAAATTGCCGACGTTTCTATTGAAATTGGAGCTAAAGAAATGGCTCTTTCTATCGAAGATTTCAACGCTCAAGTTTTAATGCCTGCTATCATAGCTATCGCCGAAAAAATTAACCAAGATGGTTTTGAACTTTACAAAGATATTCCAAATTTTTGTGGTGAAAGTGGTGTAACTCCTTCTGATATTGACGTTTTTGCACTTGCAACTAAGACTTTGAACAAAAATAAAGCTCCAATTCGTGACAGATCTGCAATTTGGGATTACGAGGCTCTATCAAAACTTCAGACCATTCAAGCTGTTATTTCTGCTGAAAAATGTGGTGATACAAAAGCACTTCGCGAAGGTTCTATCGGTAAAATTTTAGGTCTAAATAACTATATGTCACAAGCTGTTAAATCGCACACTTCTGGTACTGCTACTGAAATTTCTGTTAAATCTGCCGTTTCAAATGGTAATATCGTAAAACTTTCAGGCTCTGGCACACTAGTTTACGGTGATATTTTAGTAATTGACGGCAATTCTTACTGCGTTTCAGATGGCGTTACTCTTACAACTTCTGGCGTTGATACATATCTTACAAGTGGTATTTTATGCGAAATCAAAGCTGGCTCTGTCGTGACATTAATTGATTCTCACGTTGCTAACATTGCATTCAACAAAAACGCTTTTGGTTTCGTAACTCGTCCTCTTGAAGAGGCTCACGGTGCTGAATCGTACGTTATCAATTACGAAGGTTTAACTCTTCGAGTGACTATGGATTATGATATTTCTACTAAAAAGCAAATTTTATCTGTTGATACTTTATACGGTTTTAAAACACTTTACCCTGAGCTTGCTTGTAGGATTTTAGGCTAATGATTAACAAAATTAAAGTACTTTTAGGCATTTCTGACGATATTTCTGATGAAAAACTGACTATTTATCTTGATTTTGTATGTGAATACGTTAAAAGTTACTGTGGATTTAATGAAATTCCTGAAAAACTCGAAAGCGTTATTTGTATGCTTGTTTGTGCCGTTTATCGAAACTACGAAAATGCATCTTCGTTGTCTTTGGGCGATGTTTCGATAGATTTTAAGACTTCAGATATGTTTTTGGAATACCGTAATATTTTGAATAAATACAGAAAGGTTGGTTCTCGATGGAGTATGTAAAAAATGCATTAGAACAGGTTTTTAATGGCAAAATGTCCGTTTTTACGTATGAAAAAGTTAAACAAAATTCTAAAACTACTTTGCAAAAAACTCTTGTTTTTGACAATATACCATGCTTACTTACAAGCATGGTGTTAAACAGGAGTATTCCTCGCGACATTGGTTTTAGTAAGAATTTTGTAAAAACAAATAAAGTTAAAAAAGTCTTTTTAGCGAATAATTTTGATGTAAAACTTGGTAGTTATGTGGAAATTCTGCAAGATGGTAAACTTTATTCATTCGATTATAGTGGTGAAGTTTTTTATTATAAAACTCACCAAGAAATTATTTTAGAAACACAAGATGTAGTTTAGGAGGATTATGTTAGATTTAATTATTAATAAAATATCGCAAAATTTTCCTGAAAGCTATGTTTTTAATGAGAAAATATCGCAAAATTACGATGATAACTGCTTTGTTGTATGGGAAAACAAGGGAGAAATGAAAAAATGTCTCAAAAATCGATATCTTGCAACTTTTGAGTACAGTGTCTTTTATTACAGTAATGGCGACTTAAACTCTGTAGCGACCAAGCTGTGTGATATTTTAACAGACATAGAAGAATACAAAAGCACAAAAATTAGCTATGAAATTGATGAAAATACTCTCGAAGTGACAGTTTCATACACAACTTTCTTGTTAAAAGAGCAAGAACAAAACCAAAATATGGAAAAATTTGGTTTTAATTTAAATTTATAAGGAGAATCTATGAGCGTATTTATTACTCAAAACAAAACACGACCAGGCGTTTATATGAATTTTGAAAGTATGAGCGAAAACTTAACTAGCGTATCCGAACGTGGAATCACGCTATTACCTTTAGAACTTGACTTTTTAGCATCAAATGAACCAATTTATGTAGATGTTTATACAAATTTCTTATCAGAATATGGGATTAGTTTGAACGATCCGTGCATTTTACCAGTGCGCGAAGCTTTGAAAAATGCAGAAACCGTTATTATTTATCGCCTAAACTCTGGTGAAAAATCTACAATTACAGGTGGCGAAATTACAGCTACAGCAAAACATACAGGTGCTCATGGCAATAACATTTCATTTAGCGTAACACACTCAGCAGAAGATACTTTCGACGTCTTAACTTACGTAAATAACACTCTTTTAGAACAATTTAATGTGAAAAATCTTGATGAGATTAGTAGTGTTGTCCTAGATTTTTCGGGTGCTCTGTGCTCTGTTGATAAAATTTCACTTGCTGGTGGCTCTTCTGCAAATGCACTTTATGATGATTACGCGAACTTTTTTGATTCTATAACAGCTCTTGACTTCAATACTTTTGCTTTACCTGTTACCGATAATATGGTTAAAGCTCTTGCTCAAAAGTATACCGAAAATATGAGAAATATGCAGGGTAAAAAAATTCAATTTGTTGTTTCAAACTATCCTAATGCTGATTTTGAAGGTGTAATTAGTGTCGCAAACGGTGTAATTTTGCAAGATGGAACGGAAATTTCACCAGAAATCGCAGCTTGTTACGTTGCAGGTGCTGTTGCTGGTTGTTCAATTAACCAAAGTTTGACTTATTCTACTTACTCAGGCGCTTGTGATGTTACGTCGAAATATTCAAATACCGAAATTTGTGAAAAACTTGAAAACGGCGAATTTTTATTCACTACTAAGCGTGATAAGGTAGTTATTGAGCAAGATATCAATACTTTTACAAGTTATTCACCTACAAAAAGTAATATTTTTTCAAAAAATCGTGTTATTCGAGTAATCGACAATATCTCTACCGATGTTAAAACTTTATTTGAAGATTATTATTTAGGAAAAGTTTCAAACAACGCCCAAGGTAGAAGTTTATTTACAGCCGAGTGCATAAATTATATGAGAACACTAGAAAATATAGACTGTATCGAAAATTTTGACCCTTCAACTGATATTTCTGTAGAATCTGGCGAGAATTCAGACAGTATTGTTGTCAATTTAAACATAAAACCAATTGACAGCATCGAAAAACTTTATATGACGGTAACACTTAGTTAGGAGAATTTTATGTATTTAAAAGCAAACGACATTATTTCTGGCTCGGAAGCGACTGCATATCTCACTATTGATAAACAAAATGAGCTTATGTTTTACGCAACTAGCCTTACTGCGACCGCCACAAAGGAAAAGGTTTCACTAAAAACTTTAGGAAAACGTGGCACGCAATACAAAACAAATGGTTGGAAAGGTACTGGAAAACTTACAATTTACTATGCAACTTCAAAATTTCGCCAACTTATGCACGATTATATCTTAACCGGTGTTGAAAAACCTTTTTCTATAATGGTTACCAACGAAGATCCAACATCAAGCCTTGGAAAAGAAGAAATAGTTTTAAAAAATGTAACTTTAGACTCGGTTGTAATGGCAGCATTTGATGTTTCAGCCGAAATTTTAAGTGAAAATATCAGTTTTACATTTGATGAAGTTGAACTATTAAGCACTTTTTCACAACCTAGTTTAGGTGTGTAAATATGGACATCAAGAATTTTTTTAAACCTTGCCAAATCACCAAAGAACTAGAAGTTTCAGAACGTTTTCACGATGAAAATTCCAAAATTTGCAAATTTACAATAAAATCTTTATCAGAAATTGAAAATGAATCGCTAAAAGCTCAATCTTTTGACTCAAACGGTAATTTTAATAAACAACATTATATTACAAATTTAATTTGTGCAAGTGTCGTTTATCCAAATCTAGCAGATAGCGAACTTCAAGCGTATTATAACGTATTAGGTAAGGAAAAATTAATAAAAACTATGCTTTTGAGTGGTGAATACGCATATTTAGCTAGTGAAATTCAAAAAATTTGTGGTTTTAAAGACGATATCTTCGAAAGTGTCGATTTTTTAAAAAACTAATCAAGGAGGGTAATAGCGATTTTACATACTATTATTACGCACTTAGAATGTATAATATTTTACCCTCCGATATGTTAAAACTAAACCAAAACGAGCGTGCTTTTATTTATGCAGCTATTGAACTTTTTTTAGAGGAGGAATCTTATGGCAATTAAAAATTACTTATTGCGACTATTAACAAAAAATCAAAATGTGACTGTCTCTCAAACAAAAAACTTACAAAAAAGCAATAAAATTTTAAATTCAGCACATAAAACTATCCAAAATCCATCTAACATTCATCAAAATACTAAGATAAATGATGCAAGTAGTAGTTTAGCAACTTTAAACACACTAAATTCTACATCAGATATTTCGCATTATCATTCGTACAATGACAGTATAAATTCGAAAATTTATAATAGCACTGTGCATAATTATGCAAATGCTCAAGATATCTATAACTATGATTTTTCAAAGTCAGACAACCAAAAGTCTGACTTTGGTTATAGTAAAATTTTACCATCTGAATCAAACATAATAACTTACAGAGCATCTGATGTAGTAAATATTGGTAAAACTGCAAAAACACACTCAAATTTTGCAAAAACTTCTAGTAATGATATTGATTTCAATGAAATTTACAGATTTATTTTGCAAGAATTAAAAAAAGAAATGAAAAATTAGGAGGTTTATTTTGGTAACTATTAAACTTGGCGACATATACTTTGATATAAATCAAACCGAAATTAATATTTCAAAACAAAGCACACCTAAAACTTACGTTTTAGCAAATGGTGGAGAAGTTATAATTCCTTGCACTGATAAACTTACAACTATACAGTTTTCAGGGTATTTTTATGATTTTAATAACTATTTTGCTATTTTAAAAATGTTAGAAAATGGGGAAATTTTAAATCTATGCATATCCGGTTTGAACATTCCTATAGACTTATTCGTTGTTATAGAAAAATTTGAAACTGCAGAGCGTGGAGGTGATATAGACTGCGTAGAATATACTATTTCGCTGAAAGAATACGTATCACAAACTGTTAAATTAGTTAGTTCTTTAGACAGTGAAAATAGCCTTATTAGTGCAGAAAACTCCACTGAATTGCCCGAAACCATCGTTATACCTACCATTTATATTGTTCAAAAAGGTGATACTCTTTGGGGAATTGCAAAAAGATTTTTAGGAAGTGGCGAACTATATCCAATGCTTGTCACGCTAAATAATATAAAAAATCCAAATTTAATTTATGCAGGACAGGAGATAAAAATCAGTTGATTACAAAAATAACTTTAACAGATTCTTATGGAAATATATACGAGCTTCCGCATAAAAACTTAAAGCTTTCTGCTTATGCTTTTTCTAAAGCTACTTCGCTAGAAATTAGCGTTGTATCGCGAGATTTATTTGTTGAGCAAGGCAACACACTTTCATTATATATTAACGGAAATCTTTATTTTTTAGGTAAAATTTTCGAATTTTCATCAGATTATAACGAAATTTCAATCACTGCATATGATAATTTACTATATTTTAAGTCAAAAGATACTATTTTGGTTAAAAATACCACTGCATCTACATTACTAAAAGAGGTTTGTGCTAAAATTGGTTTGCACACAGGTTCTATAATTGATACTTCTTACTGTTTACCTTATACTTTGTATGAAAATACATCGTATTTCGATATTTTTTCAAGCATTTTAGATAGTACTAGTCAAATTTCTGCTAAAAACTATGTTTTGTCAGATAAATTAGGATATATTACTCTTGTTGAGCAAAATTGCTATAGCAAAACAATTGAAGTAGACGAAAAATTTTTACTTTCTACCTATTCACACACTTCTGCACAGGACACCTGCAACGTTGTTCATGTTTATCAAATTAGTGAAACTGGTGAAATTTCTAGTTTCTATGCATATAACGAACAGTCAATTTCTAAAATTGGAAAAATTCAAAAAAGCTTGAATGTTGATCGAAATCTTAGTACTGCACAGTGTAATTTAATCGCACAGAACACATTGCAAGAAAATGAAAATACGAGTTTTTATCTTGAAATCAGTATAATAGCTCTAGAAATAGTCAATATTTATGATATTTTGCAAATGAATGGTGGATATTATCAAGTTTTAGAGAGTATTTTAAATATTTCAGGAAGTAGTGAAACTTACAGCTTGTTACTTGAAAGAGTGGTGAATTGATGAATTTATACGATATTATTAGTGAAATCGCTCAAAAGCAATGCGAAAAACTATATGAAGTCAAAATTTCTATTGGTAAGACTTTGCTAAATCAGCGTGTGGTAGTGATAAATAATTTGGAAATTGACTTTGAAAATGTAGTTTTTAGCGATACTGTTTGCAAGAAATTAGAAGATGGTCTTGATATTATTTTCGTGTGTATTCAAACACAAAACTGCATATTTATACTAGATAAAATAGGAGAAATTTAATGATAACTTGGAAACTTGTAAACGGACGACTTCTAGAAACTTCTAACGAGTTAGATGCCGTTTCGAGCAGTATTTATAATATTTTAACCACTTGTTGTGGTGAATTTGACATTTTTTCTTGGAATTATGGTAATCAACTCCTAAATTTGCTTGGAACAAATGAAATTTACGAAAAAATTGAAACATACATAGAAAGTTGTCTGTTAACCGATGACCGTATAACTAGCGTTGAAAACATTTTGTTTTCCAAAGTTTCAGACGAAATAAACATAAGTTTCGAGGTTAACACAATTTTCGGAACTATATCAAACGAGGTGACTTTTTAGTGAATTATAACGAAATATTAAGTCGATGTTTATCGAAAATACCCACTGACATCGACACACGAGAGGGTAGTTTTATCTATACTGCCCTCGCCCCACTTTGCTATGAGCTTGCTCAGGCTTATTTTGAATTTACAAATATGCTTGATTTAGCTTTTCTCGACTCTGCCTACGGAGAGTATCTAGACCGGACAATATCTGTAGTCGGTATTTCTAGAAATACTGCCGTAAAATGTCAAAAACTCGCTGAAATTATAACCACAAATGATATTATTGGCGAAAAATTCAGTGTAGACCAGTATATTTTCACTGTAACTGAGCAAATTTCACAAAATAACTATATCATAGAGGCAACGGATTTTGGCAGTGAATTTAACAGCATTTTCGGTAATTTAACTTCAATTATGAATTTACCGAATATATCAAGTGCAAAAATTGCTGAAAATTATATTTTAGCTAGCGACGTTGAAAGTGATGAAAATCTTCGCATTCGTGCGATTTCACATATTATAACGAAACCTTTTGGAGGAAATGTTCCTGATTATGAAGAAAAAGCACTAACTGTATCTGGGGTTTCATACGTATACGTTTTTAACGCTAGCAATTTAGGAGTAGGACGAGTTCATCTGGTTGTTTCAGGTAGCGAAAAAACACCTTTGAGCGATCAAATTATACAAAATTGTGCTAATTTATTTATTGGGACAGGCTCAATAATCGGTTTAGCACCTATTGGTCATACCGTAACTGTAAGCACAAATTCATTTGTTTATCTAAGTATTTCTTGTAAAATAGTAGTTGAAAATGGTTCGAACGAAGAACTTATTATCGAAAATGCAAAAAATCAACTAGAACAATACATTTCTGACCTAAATTTTGCAAATGCAACCGTTTCTAGAAATAAAATGATTTCATATTTACTACAAATCGAGGAAATTTCAGACGTTGAGGAGTTCCTTATAAACGGAAAAGACGCTAATTATACCTTATCCAAAACTTATAACAAGTTCGAAATCTGCAAACTAAGCAGTGCTAACATAACAATATCCAATTAGTTTTTGCATAAATATGCATAATTCCACTTTTTTATTAAACTTTTCATTGCAATTTTTTCCAAAAAATGTTACAATATATTTGATTTCGTTTAAGGAGAAATATATGATAAAAAATTCAAAAACAGCTGATATCGCACTTATAGTTACTGCTATTATTTGGGGTACAGGTTTTATAGGCACGGAATATGCCATAGGCACTGGAGCAAAAACTTCTTTAATTATAGCTATGCGATTTGTTTTTTCTGGACTAATTTTACTTGCAATTTACGCCAAGGAAATTAAAAAAATTGAAAAGCAAACTCTGAAAATCGGTATTACTGCTGGCGTTATGCTGTTTTTTGGTTTCTATTTTCAAACGCTTGGCCAATCTAACACAACCGTTTCTAACAGTTCGTTTTTAACTTCAACCAGCGTTATTATGGTACCATTTTTAGTATGGTTAGTCACAAAAAAAGCTCCTCATACAAAATTATTCATTCTCGCATTTACTGTTTTAATTGGTGTCGGTGTTTTAACTCTTGATTTTTCTAGTGGAATTTCTTTCCAAACTGGAGATTTATTCGTTCTACTAGGTTCACTTTGTTTTGCAATTCATATTGCTTTTCTAGGTATTTTTGCTCGAGAATTAAACTCAAAACAGATGACTTTCCTTCAAATGATGACCGCTGGTGTTGTTGGTACGATTTTTATGTTAATTTTCGATATTCAAGCTGTTGATTTTGTTATAATGAAAGCCGCATTCTTTCCAACGCTCTATCTTGCTGCTTTTTCTGGTTGCGTTTGCTACTATCTACAAACTACAGCTCAACAGTACGCATCACCTTCCAAAGCTGGACTTTTCTTATCTTTAGAAGGATTTTTCGGTTGCGTTTTCTCGGTTATTCTTGGAATTGATGCTTTAACTAGCAATTTGATTATTGGTGGTGCAATTATTTTAACATCAGTTATCCTTGCTGAAGTCGATTTTGGATTTTTTAAAAAAGAAAAAGTACATAATTAATAACAAGCTTGTTTTCTTCTAAATTGCAGAGAACAAGCTTGTTTATTATTTAGATAATTATTTACAGGTTTAAGATTATATATCTAATTAATAATTATGTATGCATATTAACCAAAAATACTTTAATATCTTTATTAAATTATACAAAACAACCAATAAATACTTGACATTTTGATAAATTTACTGTAATTTAGTAATATATGAGCAATTCTATTATTAACGATAATATTAGTTATAAGGAGAAATTCGATGAATAAAGAACAAAGCGTTATCACTATGACTGAGATAATGTCAAAGTTTGTAGGACTCGTTGGCATCAAATTGCCAGATGATGTCGAAACGAAACTTGCAGAGCTTAAAACCAAAGAAAATACTTTTCTTGCTAAAACTATTTATGAAACTATGAGCGAAAATCAAAGATTAGCCGAAGAACTTCACCGTCCTTGCTGTCAAGATACCGGTGTTTTGCAATTTTGGGTTAAATGTGGTGTTAATTTTCCTCTAATGGGCGAACTTCAATCACTTTTGCGTGAAGCTGTAATCAAAGCTACTATAGAAACTCCTCTTCGTCATAATAGTGTTGAAACTTTCGATGAATATAACACTGGACTAAATGTTGGCCAAGGCACACCTACTGTTTTTTGGGATATAATTCCAGATAACGACCAGTGTGAAATTTATACATATATGGCTGGTGGTGGCTGTACACTTCCCGGCAAAGCTATGGTTTTAATGCCTGGTGCTGGCTATGAAGGTGTTACTCGTTTCGTGCTTGATATTATGACAAGTTATGGACTAAATGCATGTCCTCCATTACTAGTTGGTGTTGGTGTTGCTACTAGTATTGACACTGCATCACTTTTATCAAAAAAAGCGTTAATGCGTCCAATCGGCTCGCAAAATCCTAATGCAAACGCTGCAAAACTTGAAAAATTACTCGAAGATGGTATAAATAGCATCGGTTTAGGCCCTCAAGGTATGAATGGTGAATATTCTGTTATGGGTGTAAATATAGAAAATACAGCCCGTCATCCTTCAACTATAGGTGTTGCAGTAAACGTTGGTTGCTGGTCACATCGTCGTGGTCACATCATTTTTGAAAACGATTTAAGCTAGATTC
>JAWXUP010000070.1:0-12665 GCA_044426345.1 Clostridia bacterium
GCATGCATGAGACATATAACATGGGACAACTTTGTGACCATTAGCTTGTGGTTTTTCAGCTTTTGTGTGAACATTAGCCATAGCCCAGTCTGCAGCAAATCTTTCTAAACGACCGATTGCAACTGGTTCACCTTTGATACCACGAACACAAAGACCTTCACATTGAGTTTCTTGAGGACAAACACGTCCACAAACTGCAGGTAATGACGAAGTTTCTTTGATAATTTCGCAAGCTTTTGCAAAATTTCCAGCTGCGATTTCTTGAATAAATTCAGGAATTTGTACATTTACAGGACAACCTTTGATACAAGGTTTGTGTTTACAATTTAGACAACGAGTAGCTTCTTCAATTGCCATTTCTTCTGTGTAACCAATTGTTACTTCCTCAAAATTGCGACTACGAACAATAGGATCTTGTTCTGGCATAGGAATTTTTACGTTAGACATATTAGCCATTAGTTCATACCCTCCAAATTACAGTGTTCTCTTGAATGTTGCTCTTGTTCTTTGTACATAGCACCTTTTCTGATTGTTTCATCAAAATCAACTTGGTGACCATCGAAATCAGGACCGTCAACACATGCGAATTTAGTTTCACCGTTAACAGTTAAACGACAACAACCGCACATACCAGTACCATCTACCATAGTTGAGTTCATAGAAACAACTGTGTGAATATCGTATGGTTTTGTAGTTAAACACACGAATTTCATCATCATAAGAGGTCCAATTGCAACAACTAAGTCATATTTAACGCCAGCGTCAATTTGTTCTTGAAGAACATTTGTAACAAGCGCTTTTTTACCATTAGAGCCATCATCTGTAACAGTATAAACATTATTTGCAGCATTTGCAAATTCTTCTTCTAATATAATTAAATCTTTATTTCTAAAACCAACTATAACATCTACATCAGCACCAAGTTCGTGAAGAGCTTTAGCTTGAGGATATGCTATAGCACAACCTAAACCACCACCGATAACGCAAACTTTTTTTCCTTTGTATCCATCTAAATGAGAAGCAACACCTAATGGTCCAACGAAATCTTGTAGGTAATCGCCTGCAGCTTTTCTGCCAAGTTCGATTGTAGTAGCACCTACTTCTTGGAAAATAATAGTTACTTCACCAGTTTCTCTGTCATAATCAGCAATAGTTAACGGAATTCTTTCGCCTTCTTCATCAACTCTAAGGATAATAAATTGACCTGCAAGAGCTTTTTTAGCTACGTGCGGTGCGTCAATTTTCATCATCACAACTTGCTCGCTAAGTCTTTTTCTAAAAACTATTTTATACATTTTTGTTCCTCCATATAAACATCTAATACGTTAATTATAATACAAAATAAATTAAATTTCAAGTCATTCTTGTTAAATAATTAACTTTTTTTGTGTAAATTGTTTCCAAACCTTTAATTTTGTAGCATTGCATTAAAAATTCTTTGTCAATCGTTAAATTTTAGACAATTTCTACAAAGAAAAAGATGATACTTTTTTGTATCACCTTTTTGATTTTTAAATTTATGCTCGGAATAATTTTTTTGCAAAATCTAAACCACTTTCTGATGGTGATTTTGTCATTTCTACAAAATCAAATTTGTCAAAAGAAGTCTGAGCTTTACATTGCTCGCGGAACATTTCTTTAAGTGTTGCATTTTTAAACACGCTACCCGTCATAACTACATCAACTTTTTCGCAATCATTTGTATCTAATTTACCAAAAATAGTTGTACACATATTAGCAAGATTAAATGCAGCCGCTTTTGCAATACTTTCGCAAAGTGGGTCTCCATCAGTAGCCGCATCAAGCACTACTTTTGCAGCTTTTGCTATATATTTTTTATCACCTTGACTTAATTTTTGCATAAATTCAGCATTACTTTTTTCACCATAATGAGTTTCAATTTCATCAAAAATTGCAATATACGGTACTTGCCCATCGAGGTATTTAATGTATTCACGCAAAATTTGCATACCAATCCAAAAGCCAGAACCTAAGTCTGATAGTGGATTTCCCCAACCACCACAACGAACGGTATCATCAGCTGAATCATAACCAAATGCGATAGAGCCTGTACCTGCAACTACGCAAATACCCGGAAGTCCTGCGCAAGAATACATAATAAGTTCTCCATCGTTGCATAAAAATATTTTTTCACGTGCAATTCCAATTTTTTCACGTGCAATTCCAATTTTTTCAATGCAAGGCTGAATTAATTTTCTATCATAAAGTGTATCGCAACCAGAAATTCCCATAACGACACCTAAAATATCGTCTTTTGTGATGCTCATAGCATCAAAAATTTCATCAAATGCCTCTAAAATTCGTTTTTCAAACACTTCTATGCCGATAGAATGATAATTTGTTCCATCATAATCAAACATAGCAATGCTTTGATCCGAAGTATCAAGTACGCTGATTTCGGTTTTTGTTCCACCGCCATCAACTGAAATTAAATATTTAGACATAAAATGTCCTCCTTTTTATTATTTAGGATTATATTTATTATTTTCAAAATAAACACAATCCTAAATTTAAAAACACACAATGGGAGGATCAAAAAACCCTCCCATAAGCATTTTAATTTACATTACAAACTTAATTCTTCGATTGCTTTTGCAAGTTGATCTGGACAAGAAGTACTCTTAGCACCACACGTGATACCTTTTAAAATTTTTGCAACTTCTTTAGGTTCTTTTCCTTGACAAAGCGCTGAAATCCCTTTAAGGTTGCCATTGCAACCACCAATAAATTCCATATCAGTAAGCTTTCCATCTTCTACCTTAAAATGAATTTCTCTTGAGCAAACACCTCTAGTTTTATACGAATATTCCATAATAATTCTCCTGAAATTAAATTTTAAACGTTATTTTTCTCCATATTATAAGAAAGAGTTCTTAAACTGTCTGAAAAATGCACATTTTCAATAGGTATTCCGTAACCTTGAAGATGTAAGTCGCTACTTGTAAAGTTCCAAATACCTTTGATTCCCGCACGAACAAGACGCTCTGCAGTAGTAGAGGCAAGTTCTTTCGGAAGTGTTATTATCGCAATTTCAACATCATTAGATTCTATGTAACTATCAACATTATCGATTGGGAAAATTGCTATAGGTCCATTAACCGTATCAATCGAGCCGAAATCAAGGTCGAAACCTGCTATTAATTCAATACCACTTCTTTCAAAATGGAAATTTTTAGTAAGAGCACGACCCATATTACCTACACCAACAATAATTGCTTTTTTATCTTTGTTAAGGCCTAAAATTTGAGCAAGTTCATCTCGTAAACTTTCTACATTATAGCCATAACCTTGTTGACCAAAACCACCGAAACAGTTAAGATCTTGTCTAATTTGTGAGGCTGTTAACCCCATTTTTTCGGCTAGCGCCTTAGATGATATACGGTTAATTCCCATATCTATCATCTCATTTACATACCTATAGTACCTAGGCATGCGTTTGATTACAGCCTGTGATATGTATTTTTTCTCCATTTTCTATTGCTCCTATATATTTTCTAGAACGTATTCAGTAAATTCATCGGCAGTTGCGCCTGTATCACGTCCAGTAATTACAAGTTTTTTGTCTTCATTCATACAAAAATCAAGTGCTTTTTCAAGTTTTGTAGCAATTTCTGTTTCACCAATATGATTTAACAGCATTACGCCAGCACGTAGCATAGAACAAGGGTCAGCATATTTTGCGCGACCTTCTTCAACCATTCTTGGCGCAGAACCGTGAATTGCTTCAAACATTGCATATCTTTTACCGATATTACCAGAACCTGCTGTGCCAACGCCACCTTGGAATTCAGCTGCTTCGTCTGTTAAAATGTCTCCGTAAAGATTTGGAAGAACTAATACTTCAAAGTCTTTACGACGTTTTTCATCTATAAGTTTTGCTGTCATAATGTCGATATACCAGTCATCAAAAGTGATTTCTGGGTATTCTTTTGACATTTCTTGACAAATATTTAAGAATTTACCATCTGTTGTTTTGATTACATTTGCTTTAGTTACTGCTGTAACTCTTTTTCTGCCTTGTTTTTTAGCAGTTTCAAAAGCTAAACGAGCGATACGTTCGCAACCACCAGTTGTTGTAACTGTGAAATCGATTGCTAAATCATCATTTACGTGTACGCCTTTTGAGCCTACAGCATAAGCACCTTCTGTATTTTCTCTAAAGAACATCCAATCAATTCCTTGTTCTGGAACTTTAACAGGACGTACGTTTGCAAATAAATCAAGTTCTTTTCTCATTGCAACGTTCGCACTTTCGATATTTTTCATTCCATCACCAGCACGAGGTGTTGTTGTAGGACCTTTTAAAATAACGTGGCAAACTTTAAGTTCTTCAAGTGTATCTTCTGGTATCGCAACGCCTAATTCCAAACGTCTTTCAAGTGTCATACCATCGATTTTTCTAAATTCAATTTTGCCAGCATCGATTTTTTCTTTAAGTAAAACTTCTAGCACTTTTTGTGTTTGATCTGTAATCATCGGACCAATACCATCGCCGCCACAAACGCCAATTATAATAGTTTCAAGCGCTTCGTAATCTACGAAATCACTTTGTTCTTTCATCATTTCAACACGTTTCATTTGTGACTCGATAACGCTCAAGTATTTATCTAAAACTTCTTGTGATACCATTTCTAAAACCCCCATTTTTTTAAATTAATTTCCTTATCATATATAAGTATAACACTTTCAATCGAATTTGACAATATATAAACAATGTTTATTTCTATAGCGTAATTATTTTTGTTTATTTTCAACAGTTTTTAGAATTAAAATTCGTTCATCTTCAACAATTTCACCGTTTTCAAGACTAATTCTTGGTGAAAATTCAAAAAGTTCATCGTCTGTTTCTGTTTGAATTACTATATTTGGATACAAATCACTAACATTGCATTTAATTACAAAATGATTTTTATCTTTTATTTCGTAAATCGTGTCACCAGTTTCAAAATCATCACCCACTAGTTCATACTTAACAATTTTCGTTGCTTTTTCTGGATATCTTGGGATTACTAAGTAGTTTTCATCACCATCAAATTGATAAGCTTGTTGAATTTGTGAATTTTCATCAAAATATACATCAATATACTCTTGATAATCATATATTTCCAGTCCATATCCCAAAAACAATACAGCGTAAAGCTCATCACCTTGCCAGTCAATATTTGACGTTTCCAGGAAGTTTTCATCTGTATTTTCTGCGAAATTTTCATCAAAATCATCAAAAGATTCTATATGTTCTTGCAACTCAATTTTATCTTCCCATTTGCTATTGACGGTGTACCCTCCCACGAAAATGCCACCAGAAAAGGCTAATGCGAATAATAAAATAGTCACTAAAAATTTCTTCATTTTGCACTCCTACCTTGTCATTTTGCTAACATTTTGAGAGATTTCTAAGCTACCGTAACAATTTTGATTAGTTTTCCCTAAATTCCCTTGCAAAAATTCAAAATAAGCTTGCGCACCAATCATTGCTGCATTATCTCCACAAAGTGCAATCGGTGGTTTGAAAAGCTCAATCCCCTCTTTTTCACATTCACGATCCAAAACTTCACGCAGTCTTGAATTTGCCGAAACTCCACCAGCGATAACCAATTTTTTATGCCCTGTTTCTTGTGCTGCAAGCATAAGTCTTGGCACTAATGTATCAACTACAGCCTCGCAAAAACTAGCACAAAGTGAGTTCACATCAAGCTCGTCACCTTTTTGTTTGGCATTATGAACAGTATTAATAACGGCCGTTTTAAGACCAGAAAACGAAAAATCAAGTGGTGCATCTTTAACTTTTGAACGTGGCAATTTATATTTAGTTTTATCACCAAGCTTAGCTAAATCATCTATAATTTTACCACCTGGATATCCTAATCCAAGCACACGAGATACTTTATCAAACGCCTCTCCTGCCGCATCGTCTCTTGTTCCACCGATAATTCGCATATCGCAATAATCCAACACTTCTACAATTAAACTATGTCCACCAGATGCAACAAGGCACAAAAATGGTGGTTTTAAATCTGGAAATGCCAAATAATTCGCCGAAATATGACCTCGGATATGGTGAACTGGAATAAATGGAAGATTTTTAGCAAATGCATACGATTTTGCGAAATTTGCACCAACCAACAAAGCACCTATTAAACCAGGCGCGCAAGTTCCAGCTACAGCATCAATTTCACCGATATCTTTCATCGCCTCTTTAGTAAGAGAAACGATGATTTCACTATGTTTTCTCGATGCTATTTCTGGCACAACTCCACCGTATTCTTTGTGCATATCAATTTGAGAATACACCAAACTTTTTATTATTTTTCTGCCATCTTCAACTATTGCAACAGCAGTTTCGTCGCACGATGACTCTATACTTAATATTTTCAACTTAGACCTCCAAAGTCATTAATAATGCGTGTTCTTTGGGATTGCTATAGTAATTTTTTCGCAAACCAACACGCGAAAAACCATTTTTTTCGTATAATCCAATGGCTTTTGCATTGCTTTCACGCACTTCCAAGTGAATTTTAGCTATATTTTTATTTTTACAGTATTCCACCATTTTTTGCAAAAGCAACGTACCTATATTTTTTCTCCTGCTATCTAACGATACAGCAATGTGAGTTATATCAGATTCATCTAAAACCGAACTTATTCCTACATAACCAAGCACTTTTTTGTCAAAATACACAAAATATTGATAGTTTTTGTCATTAAACATTTCTCGCAAAGACTTTTCTGAATACGGACTCGAAAAAATATCCTGTTCAAGCTTTGACACTTGTAAAATATGCTCTTCATTCATCTCAAAAATATTCATTATTTCGCCTCGTACCAGTTATTTCCTACGTTATAATCAACTGAAAGTTTGACTTTTCCACAAAAAGCATTTTCCATTTCTTCTTGTAAAAGCTTTGAAACATAGTCTTTTTCGTCCAAAGTAGCCTCGATAATCAATTCATCGTGGATTTGTAAAATCATACGAGATTTCAGTTTTTCTTTTTTCATTCTTGAATCAACGTTAACCATCGCGATTTTTATTATATCAGCAGCAGTACCTTGAATTGGTGTATTTAACGCCACACGTTCGCCAAAAGAACGCATATTAAAATTCCTACTTTTAAGTTCTGGCAAGTCACGTCTTCTACCAAAAAGCGTAGTTACAAAGCCGTCTTCATAAGCTTTTTTCTTAATATTTTCCATATATTTTGCAACGCCAGAATATTTTTCTAAATAGCTATCAATGTATTTTTTAGCCTCCGCACGCGAAACTCCAATATCATTACCTAGCGAGAATTGCGAAATGCCGTAAACTATACCGAAGTTTACAGCTTTCGCACGACTTCTCATAAGCGATGTAACCTCGTCAATTGGCGTGTCAAAAACCTGCGATGCTGTTACTGTATGAATGTCGATTCCTTGTTCAAATGCGCTAATCATCACTTCATCTTGTGCCATATGTGCCAAAATTCTAAGTTCAATTTGCGAATAATCGGCATCAATTAACACATAATTTTCATCTGTCACGATAAACATTTTGCGAAGTTCTGCTCCTAACGGTGTGCGAACTGGAATGTTTTGTAAATTCGGATCTGTGCTAGAAAGCCTACCCGTTGTAGTTACCATTTGATTGAATGTTGAATGAATTTTACCATCATCTTTTATTACTTTAATAAGACCTTCAACATAGGTAGAATGTAGCTTTGCAAGTGTTCTATATTCTAAAACTAACTCTATAATCGGATGCTTATCTCTTAAAAACTCAAGCACATCTACATTCGTTGAGTAACCTGTTTTTGTTTTTTTACCAGCTGGTAAATTAAGTTTTTCAAACAAAACTTCACCTAGTTGTTTCGGAGAATTTATGTTAAAATTCATACCAGCAAGCTCATAAATTTCATCACGTAATTTTTCAATGCGAATAAGTAATTTTTCTCCGTAAATTCTAAGCTCATCTATATCGATTTTAATGCCAATAGTTTGCATTTTAGCCAAAACCGTCATCAACGGTAACTCTATATCATAATAAAGTGACTTCATTTCACCTAATCTCGACTTCAACATTGGATACAATTTTAAAATCATAACAGCCGTCATTAATACTTCATCGTCTTCCGAAGGAGCTTCAAACAGTGAGATTTCTTTTTCTTTTATGTCGGGTTTCACACCTAAAATTTGCTCGCACATTTGTTCTAAATCATACTCTGAACGTGACGGATCAAATAAATACATAGCAAGTGCCGTATCAAAAACAATACCCTCTGGATTTATTCCTTTTTCAAACAATTTAACCAAAAGTCCCTTTGCATCGTGCATAATTTTCGAAAAACTGCTTGAAAACAGATATTTTAACATCTCATCTGTTGGATTTTCAATAATATATGCATAATTATCACAAATTACAGCTATTTTTTCTAAATCTCCAGCAACAAAGCATTCACCTTTAATTAAAAGTTCTCCTGTACGAGTTATATTTTCAAATTTCGGCATTTCTAGGGTAATTTGTGGAATTTCCACCTCATTTTTATCACTCGCAACTAGATTTAACTTCGAAATCAAGCTTTTTATATCTAAATTATTGAAAATTTCAAGCAATTTATCATCATCACGTTCTATATGTTGATTTATATCAAAATCAAATTCAACATCACGCACAATTGTTGCCAGACTTCTACTTTTATACGCATTTTCTTCGTCAGCAATCAATTTTTCGCGAGCACCCTTTTTGATAATTGAATCATCGATATTCTCGTAAATTCCTTCGATATTTTTAAAAGCGTGCAGTAAAGTCATTGCTGTTTTTTCGCCAACACCTTTTACGCCTGGAATATTATCCGAAACATCACCCATTAGACCTTTTAAGTCGCATAAAATCATCGGATCGAATCCATATTGTTCACAAAAAACGTCATAATTATATTTTTTTGTAGTAGTTTGACCCATTCTAGTTGAAACTAAATTTACAGTCGTGCTATTACTTGCAAGTTGTAAACTATCTTTATCTCCTGTAACTACCACGCAATTATGTCCATTATCATCGCAGAATTTAGAGATAGTACCAATCAAATCATCAGCCTCGAAGCCTGCTTTTTCATACCTGTCAATCCCCATTGCATCAAGTACTTCTTTAAGAACTGGAACCTGCATTGCAAGCTCATCTGGCATACCTTTTCTCGTACCTTTATAGTCGGCAAATTGCTCATGTCGGAAAGTTTTTGCTCTAACATCAAAGCAAACCACAACTTTATCTGGATTTTCCTCATTTATCAACTTTAAATAAGTAGTTAAAAATCCGTATATTCCATTTGTGAACATTCCATCCTTATTCGCAAGCGCACGAATTCCATAAAAAGCTCTATTTAAGATACTATTTCCGTCTATGACCATTAATTTCAATGTAAATCACCATTTCTTTCATTTTTTGCATATATAATATATGATACCACATTTTATTAAAAAAAACAAAACTTTTTTTCTATTGTTATTTTTCATAAACAGGTATATAATGATAGTGGTATAATTTACTATTACAAGGAGAATTTTTATGTTACTTAGCCTCGCTTTAATCTTTATTTTCGGTCTTTTTTTCTCGAAAATTTTTTCTTTTTGCAAAATTCCAGATGTTGTCGGTATGATTTTTGCAGGAATTGTTCTAAACTTTTTTGGGTTGCTCGACCAATCAATCATAAACATTTCCGCCGAATTACGTCAAATCGCTCTGGTAATAATCTTGACACGAGCTGGTTTATCACTAGATTTTGACAAGCTAAAAAAAGTCGGCCGACCAGCGATGATGTTATCGTGTGTACCTGCTTTGTTTGAAATCGTTTCAATAACAATAGTTGGACATTTAATCTTTAATGTACCATTTTTAACTTCTGCTATTTTAGGTTGTGTAGTTGCTGCAGTTTCGCCTGCAATAATCGTGCCTCGAATGATAAAATTACAAGAAACAGGCTATGGAGCAGATAAAAATATACCCGAATTAATCCTTACAGGAGCCTCTGTCGATGATATTTTCGTAATAATACTTTTCTACAGCTTTTTGAATTTCGACAGTTCAAATTTGATTTTTATACCTATAAATATCATTTTGGGCATAGTTTTTGGCATAATATCAGCATTAATTCTACTTTTCTTGTTAAAAAAATTCAATGTTAGCATAAATAGTTCTACACTTATATTTTTATCAACAAGCTTTGTTTTGCTTAAAATTGAAGACTTTGTTTCATTTTCAGCACTTCTTGCAATAATGGTTATGGGAATTGTGTTTTATCGCAAAGATTTGTCATTAGCAAACGCATTGTCAGCTAAATTTTCAGGACTTTGGTCTGGTGCATCCATTATTTTATTTGTGCTAGTAGGCTTTAGCATGAATATTGAATATGCTTTAAGTGAAGGAGTAAAACCTATCATTTTAATATTAATTTGCTTAATAGGTCGTTCTCTTGGTACATATTTGTGCTTAATCGGTACAAATTTAAATAAAAATGAGCGAATTTTCTGTGTTATGGCGTATTTACCAAAAGCAACTGTACAGGCTGCAATTGGTGCGATTCCACTATCGCTTGGAGTGCCATATGGCGAATTAATTCTCACTGTGTCAGTTATATCTATTGTAATCACTGCCCCACTTGGTGCATTTTTAATTGATGGTTCATATAAAAAACTTTTGCAAAAACATTAAATCTATGTTATAATATTGAGGCTATTTTATAAGTTTTGCTACAAAAAACATTAAACAAAGGAGTTTTTATGCACGATATAAATTTTGAACAATATAAGGTTTTTTACTATGTTGCAAAAAATCTTAGTTTTTCCCTTGCTGCAAAAGAACTTTTCATCTCTCAATCAGCCGTTAGTCAGTCAATTAAAAATCTAGAAAATCGTATTGGAGTGTCTTTGTTTTTAAGGCAAGCAAAAAAAATCTCACTTACTTCAGAGGGTCAAATTTTGTTTGACAGCGTAAAAATTGCGTTTAGCCACATCACAAACGGCGAACATTCTATTATGTCGAACAGCGAAACTCAAAAAAAAGAGCTAAAAATCGCTGCTTCTGACACTATTAGTAAATATTTTCTTCTTTCACACATTGAAACATTTAATACACTTCACCCTGAGGTTAAGTTGAAAATATCAAATAAACCATCAAATCAGTGTTTTGAAATGCTAAAAAATTCCGAAGTTGACATCGCTGTTATAACTTACAACGAGTCACTTCTTGACCCGAATTATAGTGTAAGCAAGCTTAGAAAGATGCAAGATGTATTTATCGCTGGTTCTAAATTTTCATATCTTAAAGGTAAAAAATTATCGCTTGAAGATATAAAAGATTTACCAATTTTGACGCTAGGACAAACAGCATCAACTCGAATTCATTTTGACGAACTAATAAAAATGCATAATTTATCTGTACAGCCTGAAATTGAAACGCAAAGTATAGGTCTTTTAAAGGATCTTGCGCGCATCGGCCTTGGTATTTCGTATATCACCGATCTAGCTATAACAAAAGATAGTGATTTGTTTGTTTTAGACATAAAAGAGCCACTTGCGACAAATTTTGTTTCTGTTGCAACCGTAAAACGTCAAAAACGCAGTAAGTTCGTCGAAGAGTTTCTCAATTTAATATCAAATTAGCGTCTATAACTCAATGGTAGAGTATCAGATTCCGATTCTGAAAATGAGGGTTCGATTCCCTTTAGGCGTTCCAGCTACTGTTGTCAAAATAGATGTACTTGTTAACAAAGCTAAGTATTCATCACGTTTTTGGCAACTTTTTTTCGCAAAAAACACTGATTTTTAGGTACCCGTTTTTATGGATGTACTAAGGCTATTTTCCCATCTAAAGAGGAAACGAACTATCAAATTATTAAAAATTACATATAAAACCCCAAGCCAGTCATTAATTTGACTGGCTTTTTTGCGCCCAAAATTAGAAAGAAGGTAAAAAATGACAATCAAATTCAAGAAAAATAAAAACACTTTCTGCTGCAGTGACACACGAATTGTTATCGTAGGACCAGAACACACCGAGCCAGTTTGCGGACCATTTGATACTTGCGAAAACTGTCCGTATGCCTCACACGGATTTTTATGTTTCAGCTCACCAAACGATTGTATGAGAACTCAAGTTTTAAAAAATATTAAAAGGAGAAAATTATGCGACTAAAATTTAATTTAACAAGCGACAAAACAAACCAGCCTACCACACTCAATCTCCCGGCCGAAGAAACCGAACTGCAAAGAGTTTGTAGTGCGATGGGAATCAACAACGACAAAAACGGGCGAGTTAAAGTTGTCGACGTTGAAAACCAAGAGCATTTCAATCGAATACTAAAAGACACCGAACAAAATCTTGATGAACTAAACTACCTCGCCAAACGACTGGACAGCTTAGACACTGGCGAAATCAACACAGTTTTAGCTGTAGCTGAGGCAAAAGAACTTACTTCTGCCAAAGACTTAATCAATCTCACCTTCAACACCCACTGTTACAGCATTTTAAGCGATTTCAGCGATTTAGATAAGCTCGGCAAGAACTTATACCTCAACGAAAAAGGTAGCGCTAGTGCCGATGAATTACAGCAAATGAACGGACGAAAATACGTCGAGCAAATGATTGCGAGCAACCCTACTGTTCTCGTCAGCGATTTAGG
>JAWXUP010000071.1:0-12465 GCA_044426345.1 Clostridia bacterium
CAGAAATAACAACCACCGGTACATCCAAAATTAAATATATAAATTTTTTGAAACTCAAAATATAAACCCTCTTTTTCTGTCACAACATAACAATAATTATGTTGTAACGAAAAAAGAGGGTATTTTTGTGCGAGTAATCTTTGTAATATGGCTCTATTATAGGCGATTGCAGAGTGTTATTTCTTGCATATTTGCTTTGCTTTTTTGCATTATTTTTTCTAATTAAAATTTAATTTTCATAAAATTTATTTAGTTGATAATTCTTGATTAAATATAAAAAAACACAAAGAATTCACACTATTTTTAGTCATCTAAATTTAGCAAATATTCTTTGTGTCGTTCACAAATTATTTATATTTATATTGACTTTGATGCCTATAAGTGATAAAATAATATATTATATTGGTCTTTTATGCATCATACTGCGATTTAGGTTAATTTGCGATTTTATCGCATATAATTTTATTACATATTCACAACATAATTATTGTTATGTTGTGACAGAAAAAGAGGGTTTATATTTTGAGTTTCAAAAAATTTATATATTTAATTTTGGATGTACCGGTGGTTGTTATTTCTGTAGTAATCGCCGCAATGTTAAAGTTTGACTTTACATTACCAACAGAATATTACAGCTACATAATAGAATTTATTCCAATAGCAACCGTGAGCACAATGCTTTTTGGTCTGATCTTCGGTTCATATAATAATATGCTGTCATATTTTGGATTCTCTGAAATATTCAAACAATTCGTGGTATCACTTAGCGTTGGTGCCGTATTTTTTGTATTGAAATTGAGCGAAATGTTTAATTTTCCAGGTTCGATTACAGTAATGTACTGTGGAATTTTCTTTGCATTTTCAAGTGCGATACGTGGTATTCCTAGATTTCAGCGTTATTTAATGAGTCTAACGGCTGTAAGACAAGGGACAAGTAAAAAAGTGCTAATAATAGGCGCTGGTAAAGCAGGTGCTATGGTAATCAAGCAGTTCGTTGACAATAAACAAGACGGCTTTTTTCCAGTTGGTATTTTGGACGACGATAAATCAAAACACGGTCAAAAAATCGCTGGCGTAAAGGTTTTGGGCGATATCGAACAAGCTAGTTCATATGCAAAACTTTTAGATGCAGACGAAATCTTAGTCGCTATGCCGTCGGCATCAGAACAACAAATGATGAAAATTTTCGACTTAGTAGCAAATGCAAATTTACCGACAAGAATTTTTCAAACTGCTGTTGATATTCAAAGCTACAAATCTGGTGATAAACGTGCGTTGAAAGAAATTTCAATCGAAGATTTACTATTTAGAGATAGCATCAAAACTGATAACTCGTTGAACCGTGAATTTATCTGGGGTAAAACTGTAATAGTTACAGGTGGGGCAGGGTCGATAGGCTCTGAACTTTGCCGTCAGATTTTGAAAAATGGCGCAAAATTCTTAATTATTTTTGACATTAACGAAAACGGTCTTTTTGATTTAAACGAAGAACTAAAAGGTGAGTTTGAATGGAAATACATAACTTGCTTGGGTTCAGTTCGTGACGTAAAACGTCTAAAAGCAGTTTTTGATACATATAAACCAGACTTAGTTTTCCACGCTGCGGCACATAAGCACGTACCAATGATGGAAATCAATCCTTTCGAGGCAGTAAAAAATAATGTGCTAGGAACTCGCAACGTTATAGAATGTGCGATTGAGTTTAAATGCAAAAAATTCACTTTAATTTCTACCGACAAAGCAGTAAACCCAACCAACGTAATGGGTGCTACAAAGCGTATTTGTGAGCTTTTAGTTAAAGCATATAGTAATCAAAATACTGAGATGGTAGCAGTGCGTTTCGGCAATGTTTTAGGCTCAAATGGTTCGGTAATTCCGCTGTTTAAAAAGCAAATTGCCGCTGGAGGCCCAGTTACTGTTACTCATAAAGATATGACTAGATATTTTATGACTATTCCAGAGGCAGTATCACTAGTGCTATCAGCTGGTGCAAGTGCAAAAGGTTCGGAACTTTTCGTGCTAGATATGGGACAACCTGTTAAAATTTACGATTTAGCAGTCAACTTAATACGTCTTTCAGGACTTAGACCTTTCGAAGATATAGATATAAAAGAAGTAGGGTTAAGACCAGGAGAGAAAATGTATGAAGAATTGAAATTAACAAGAGAAGTGGTCGACAAAACCTCTCACAAAAAAATCTTCGTTATGAAAGATGAAGGTGTGGGGAAAGAACAAGTTGCAATTAGCATTAACAAGCTTTCGAAATTAGCAAATGAACAAAAAGATGAGCAGTTATTGAGAGATACATTGTTCGATTTAATCAAGGATAAAGAAACCGTTTAGAAAAGGAGGGTGCACGATGATAAAGCTTTACGAACACAACGAACAAGCGTACAAATCAGTAGTTGAGCGATTTGAAAAAGTTAATAAAACATCGGTAATACACCCGACTGGAACAGGAAAATCTTACATAGCGTTCAGACTTTGCGAGGAAAATCCAGATAAGAAAATTTGCTGGTTATCTCCGAGTGAGTACATTTTCAAGACTCAAATTGAAAGTTTATTACACAAAGGTGAGGACGTACCACAAAACATTCAATTTTTTACCTATGCAAAACTTATATATATGACCGAAACGGAATTTGAAGAAATTAAACCAGATTTCATTATTTTAGACGAATTTCACAGATGTGGAGCCGAACTTTGGGGCGAAAAGGTAGAATTACTGCTTGAAAACAACCAAAATTCGAAAGTTTTAGGACTTACTGCGACACATATTAGATATTTAGATAACGCGCGTGATATGGTTGATGAGATTTTCGACGGAGATATTGCCTCGGAAATAACTTTGGGTGAGGCTATCGTTCGCGGAATTTTGCCGACACCGAAATATATCACTGCAATTTACGAAAAAGCTATCGAAAGATACGAGACTAAGGTAAAAAAGCTTAAAAACAAGGCAGTTTTTGAGAAATCAAACAAATATTTAGACGATTTGAAACGTGCATTGCAAGAATCACAAGGTTTGGTACAGATTTTTGCTCGACATATGAAAAAAGGCGAAAAATATATCGCTTTTTGTTCTGATAAAGAGCATTTAGACGAAATGATGGCTATGTCACACGAGTGGTTTGAGCACGTAGATAGAGATTTTAAATCATACGTTGCGTACTCGCTTGACCCAGAAACTGAAAAATCTTTCGCAGACTTTAAAGCCGATAACAGCGAAAATTTGAAGATTTTATTTTGTATAGATATGCTGAACGAAGGCGTTCATGTTGAGGATATTACAGGAGTTATTCTGCTTAGACCTACGGTTTCACCTATTTTGTATAAGCAACAAATTGGTAGAGCGTTGTCAACGAGTGGCAAAAGTGAGCCGATAATTTTTGATATAGTGAATAACTTTGAAAATCTATACTCATTGGGTTCAATTCAAAGCGAAATGAATGAAAGTCTTCAGTATTTCAGAAAAAATGATAAGATTGACAAGATTATTTCGGAAAAATTCAATATTTACGAAGAAATTCCGAACGCTAGAGTGCTTTTTAACAGTTTGCAAGAAAGTATGACCGCGAGTTTTGACACGATGTTTGAACTTGCTAAAGAATACTATGAGAAACAAGGCGATTTAAATATGCCGATTGCGTATAAAACTGCCGAAGGTTTTGCTTTAGGTGGGTTTATTGCACGTCAAAGGGCAATTCGAAAAGGCACAACGCTTGGTTACTTGGACGATATCAGAATTGAAAAACTAAATTCGATTGGTATGGTCTGGGAAGGTCGAAAAGAGTCTAGTTTCATAAAAAATATGCGTTTATGCGAAGAATATTATGAAAAATATGGCGATTTAATCGTAAAACATAACTTTAAGTCTGATGATGGAACGAATTTAGGAATCTTCATAAGTGCTATTCGTAAAAAGTTTATAAAGAACGAACTTTCTGAAGAAATTGTTCAAGAATTTGAAAGTATCGGAATGGTATGGAATGTTAACTCGCATATTTTTGAAGAAAATTATAAATTATGCTTAGAGTTTTATGATAAATTCAAACATTTAGATATTCCAGCTGCATATAAAGTTGATGGTGGATTTACACTTGGAGCTTGGATTTCGGATTTAAGAAGAAAATACAAAAATGGTAAGCTTTCAGACTATGAAATTTTAAAACTTGAAAAAATTGATATGATTTGGGACAAGAAACGTGAAATTTTATGGGAAAACGCATATCAAAAAGCAAAAAAATATTTTGAAACATATGGTAACGTCGATGTTAAAACAACGTTTATTACCGAAGATGGCTATAGTCTTGGAAGCTGGGTGAAAGTTCAGAGAAATACTGGTAAAGAAAAGCTTGGTAATGCAAAAGTGAGCAAACTTGATGCTATTAATTTTGTATGGGAAAAGCAAAAATCAAGAAAAGCTAAGACTTGGCTTGATATTTATGACCTTGCAAAGCAATTTTACGAGCAAAACGATCATTTGAATATACCATCAGATTTTGTCAGCGAAGATGTTTGGCTCGGCGATTGGTTAAGACTGCAAAAAAATATTTATCGTCAAAAAGTTAAAGGCGACTTGTCTAGTGAGCAGATTAAAATGCTTGAAGATATTGGAGTTGACTGGCTAAGCTCGGTCGAACGAGCGTGGGAAAATCGCTATAACTATGCGTATTTAGCGTATGTTAAAAATGGTGATGCGAGAGATGTTAACGGCTTGGGTATTGACCAAAAATATATGCGAAAATGGATCGCAAAGCAACAAAAAGCAATGAAAGAAGGCACTATACCTCAAAATTACGAGGTAAGGCTTAGGGATATTGGGATAAGTTAGAGGAATTTTATGTATAAAAAGTTTTTTAAAAGATTTATAGATATTGCGTTGTCAATCGCTGGAATTATCGTTTTGGCGATACCTATGTTGATTGTCGCGATTATTATAAAAATCGACTCAAAAGGGCCTGTTTTATTCAAACAAGTGCGAGTTGGCAAAGATAAAAAACCGTTTACTATACTAAAATTCCGCTCAATGGCTCAAGATACACCGAAAAATGTACCAACACATATGTTAGGTTCGGCGACGTCGTACATCACAAAATTTGGTGCGTTTATGAGAAAAACGTCAATCGATGAATTTCCGCAACTTTTTTGCATCTTAAAAGGCGATATGACCATCATCGGTCCTCGTCCGTGTCTTTTTAATCAAGAAGACTTGATGGAAGAACGAGAAAAATATGCTGCGAATAACTTGAAACCAGGACTTACAGGCTGGGCGCAAGTTAACGGTCGCGATGAGTTGTCGATAGACGTAAAAGCACGATTTGACGGCGAATATGTAGAAAAAATGAGTTTTTTATTCGATGTAAAGTGCTTTTGCTTGACGTTTATTAGAGTTCTTCAAAAAGATGGAGTTCAAGAGGGTAAAAAAGAAGAAAAAGAAGAGGTTTCGGTTTAATGAAAAAAGTGCTTATAACAGGTGCGAATAGTTATATTGGTACGTCTTTTGAGAAATATGTGTCACAAAATGATAGTTTTTTGGTTGATACGATAGATATGATTGACGGTTCGTGGGAAAATTCGGATTTTTCTGAATATGATACGGTGTTTCATGTTGCAGGGATTGCGCATTCTGATAGCGGAAAGATTTCAGAAGAAAAAGCGAAACTGTATTACAGCGTGAACACTGATTTGACCGAAAAAGTTGCAATTAAATGCAAAAAAGACGGCGTTTCGCAGTTTATATATATGAGCAGCATGATAGTTTATGGCGCTAGCTCGAAAATGGGCGAAATCAAAATGATAGATGATAAGACTGTGCCAAAACCTGAAAACGCATACGGAGATAGTAAATTACAAGCTGAAATTAAACTAAATCGATTGGTAGATGATAGTTTTAAGGTTGTAATTTTACGTCCGCCGATGATATACGGTAAAGGTAGCAAAGGGAATTATCCAGTATTGTCAAAATATGCGAAGAAATTGCCGATTTTTCCGAATGTGGACAACCAAAGATCGATGTTATATATAGAAAATTTGTGTGAATTTATAAAATTAATGGTCGAAAATGAAGAACAAGGTACTTTTATGCCACAAAATAGCAGCTACACCAAAACTTCGGAAATGGTGAAAGTTATTGCTGATGTTAGTGGAAATAATATTATTTTGACAAGAATTTTCAACTTGCCATTAAGGTTAATATCACCGATTGTTGGGGTTGTAAATAAAGTTTTTGGCTCGCTTGCTTATGATATGAGTATTAGTGAGTATGAAAAAGAATATCGTGTCGTTGGGTTTAACGAGAGTATTAAAAGGACGGAGAGATAGATGAAAATTTTGATTATAACTCAATATTTTTATCCAGAAACTTTTCGAGTCAATGCTTTGTGTGAAGAATTAGTTTTAAGAGGACATGAGGTAACAGTCCTTACGGGATATCCACAGTATCCATATGGAAAGATTTATGATGGATATGGGTTTAATAAAGCATATGAGAAACAATACAAAGGTGCAAAAGTTTGCAGAATCAAAATGTTACCGAGAGGAAAGACACCAATAGGGCTATTTTTGAATTGTGCTAGTTTTGTATTTTGGGGAAATAAATGGGTGAAAAAATGCACAGATAAGTATGACGCTATTTATGTATTTGAAGTTTCTCCAGTGACAGTTGGTTTGCCAGCTGTTAATTATAAAGAAAAATTCGGAACACCTATTTTTTTTAATGTTCAAGATTTATGGCCAGAAAATGTCGAAGTTATCATGGGTATTAAAAATAAAATTGTGATATCCACTATAAATAAAATAGTTGACAAAATATACGAAAATTCAGATCGTATACTTTGTTCTTCAAATGGATTTATAGATAATATTTCTAAAAGAGGTGTAAATGAAGAAAAACTAGTATTTTGGCCTCAATTTTGCAATGAACCCGACTTGGAAAATATTTCAAGACCAGCGATGTTGAGTACAGAAACATTTAATGTAGTGTTCACAGGTAATGTGGGCAAATCACAAGGCTTAGATATTCTTATAAAAGCGATGAAGGAACTAAAAAAAGAAAAAGTGCATTGTTATGTTGTTGGAGATGGAAATATGTTAGATGTCTTGAAAAACTTATCAAAAGACATTGGTGTATCAGATGTCGTTAAATTTGCAGGAAAAGTTTCAGAACACGAAGCAAATGAGTATGTAAAATTTGCTAATGTTGCTTATTTATCACTTGTAGATAATGTTGTAATGGATATGACAATTCCGGCTAAACTTCAAACATATCTTTCTTGCGGTACTCCTGTTTTAGCTGCTGTTAATGGAGAATGTGCAGATATTATCAGGAACAATCAATGTGGAGTTTGTGTTGGTAAAACGGAAAAAGACATATCAAATGCAATTTTAAATCTGAAGGATCAAGATAAACAATATCTAGAAAATATGGGGAATAACGCAAGACTATATTATAATGAGTGTTTTAATAAAGAAAAATTAGTAGATAAATTAGAAAATATAATCAGAAGCGTACAATAATTGTAAGGAGAGATTATGAAAATAGTAGTAAATAATATTGCTGCAAGCTCCGGAGGGGCTTTATCAGTATTGCAAGATTTTTACAATTATATAAAAGATAATGATAGGAAAAATGAATGGATATTTTTACTTTCTGATAATTTCATTGAAGAAACAGATAATATAAAAGTAATAATAAGAGATGATATAAAAAAATCAAAGTTTAGAAAATTGGCTTTTGATCTTGTGTTCGGTAGAAATTTTATAAATAGAATGAATGCAGATGTTGTTTTTAGTATGCAAAATATTATCACTTTTGGAGTAAAAGCACCACAAGTGGTATATATTCATCAGCCTGTACCTTTTCAAAAATTAAAGAAATTTTCTTTTTTAATAAAGAAAGAACGTCAAATGGCAATATATCAGTATTTGATAGGAATAATTATAAAGAAATCAGCAAAAAAAGCCAATAAAATTATTGTGCAAACAAAGTGGATGAAAGATGAAGTGCAAAAACAATGCAGAGTTAATGGTGTAGTTAATATCTTACCGTCCATTGAGGATTTAAGAGCATTAAAAAATTTTGATGATTATAGTACACGAGAGTTCTTTTACCCTTCAGCAGATATAATATACAAAAATAACGATTTAATAGAACAGGCTTGTAAAATATTAAATCGAAAAGGTTGCAAAGATTTTGGTGTTGAAATAACTATTGAAAATAAAAAAGACACAGACAATATAAAATATCTTGGTCGTATTGATAGAAAAGAGGTTATTAGTAAATATAATACTAAAACGCTCATTTTTCCTTCATATATAGAAACTTTTGGATATCCTCTTGCAGAGGCGAGGCAAATGGGTTCAATTATATTAGCATCTGATTGTGATTTTTCGAGAGAGGTTTTGGAAGGTTACGAAAATGCATACTTTTTTAATCCTTTTGATCAATATAGTTTGGCAGATTTGATGGAAAAGGTTATTGAAGGGGAGATTGCAAAGAAAGATGAATTATATGAGACATTAGCATATAGCAACAATACTTGGTCGGAAGTATATGATGAGGTTTTGTCTATATGAAAGTATTATTTTTAGGGTATGCAGTAAATAAATGCATACAGGAGAGCAATGATGCAGTGTCTGTTGCAGGAAATAAATTTCAATGCAATTTGATTAAAGAATTAGATAATAAAGAAGCAATAACAATACAATGTATATCCGTGTATCCAATAGCTAGTTATCCGACAAATAATAAATTTGTATTAAAAAAACAAAAAATTAAGCTTACGGACAATATAAATACTCAAAGTTGTGGCTTTATAAACGTACCGATAATTAAACAAGTTATGCAAATTATTGGCACATATAATTTGGTTAAAAATATTTCAAAAGATACGAAAGTCTTGACGTTTAATTTATTTCCACAGATTGGAATACCTGCGATTTTGCTAAAGATGAAGAAAAATGTAAATATTACTTGTATATGGGCGGATCCACCTATTGACGATGATATTTCTAATAAAGGAAAACTTGCGTTTGTGTACAATGTATATTATAAATTAACAGAAAAAATAATTAATAAATATGATAATTTTATAGTATTAAACAAATATGTAATTGATAAATACTGCCCCAATAAAAAATATATAGTAATTGAAGGAGCTTGTGATTTATCAGAGTATAGTCAAGAAAAATTAGATTTAAAAATAAGGAAAAACATAGTATACACTGGTGCACTAAGTAACTATAGTGGTATCGAGCGATTGGTTAAAGCTATGGAGTTAGTTAGTAATAAGGATATAGTCTTAGAAATTTATGGAAACGGAATACTAAAAGAATGGATTATAGAACATCAAAGCTCAAATATTATATATAAAGGTAGTGTTACGAATAGGGAGATACTTGAGATTCAATCAAAGGCGTGGTTACTTATTAATCCAAGAAATATCGATGATGAGATAGCGAAAAATACATTTCCTTCCAAAATTTTCGAATATATGATGAGTGGAACACCTGTATTGAGCACAAAACTAAATGGATTTACGGAAGATTATTTGGATAAAATGTTTTTTATGGATAATAATGATGTTGATACAATAAGTAAAAGTATAAATTTTATTGATTCTTTGGATGAAAAAGAAATGAAGTATATGGCCCAAAAAGCTAAAGATTTTATAGCAAAAGAAAAAAATTGGAATGTGCAATGTGAGAAGATACGAAAGTTTTTATTAGAGGAAAGCGATGATTAATAAACAAGTGATTTTAAATAAGTTAGATTATATCTTGGTTTTTTTATTTATAAATTTATCTGGGAATGTTTTTTTTATGGAACTTAATTATTCAGTTAGTTGCATAATGATTTTTTTTCTAACATTGTTAGTATTTTGCTACAAAAATAATTTTAAAATATGGATAGATATCAATACGATGTATTTTATTATTTTGGGTATAATGTTTATTTTGATACCTATGGTTGTATATAAAGATTCACCAAGCTCATATATAGCACTTTCTCTTCAAATGATTATTGCTTTTATGGGATCTAAAATTATGGATTTCAGAAGATTTGTGACAGTTTTTATTAATATAATGCTTTTTTTATCAGTTATATCACTTATTTGCTTTTTTTTATATCAGGTATATCCGCAAATAGCGTTGTTCTTCCCTATGACACCAGCAATTGCTTCAGTGAATTATTATAATGCAGGACTATATGTTTTTCAAGAGTTAGTAGGTTATGGTAGATTTGTTGCTACAACTAGAAACAATGGTGTTTTTTGGGAGCCGGGTGCATACCAAGCATTTTTGAATACATGTTTGGTGTTTTTTTTGCACTTTAAATATAATGATAGCAAAGAGAAGTACGTAAAAACAAAAACAATAATATTGATAATAACTATATTAACTACATTTTCCAGCAATGCATATATATTGCTTGCCGTTATACTTATTACCTATTCTAAAAAAATATTCAAAATGAGGTATAATACATTTTTGCTTTTAATTATAGGCATGATCGCTGTAGCTTTATTTGCAATCTTTACGGGTGTTTTAGAAACGGCAATGGTCAAGATGTTTAATAAGTTTTACACTGAGTTTTCTAATGGTATGCAAGGAGCAACTATAAGGATTTCATTGGATAAAATCCATTATTTATGGAGTGAAGGCAATTTATACTTTTGGGGTATGTCTTTTGGCAGATATGTAGAAATTGGAGAAAGTTGTTGGAATTCTGTAATTCATACAGCGCTTACATTAGGTATTCCATTTACAATTATGATGATCTATGGATACTATAAGTTCTCGAAAATTTTCAAAGCAAATTTTTTAACAATATTTATAGTTCTAATATTTAGTTTTTTTACAGAAACCTTGTTTTGGAGACCCTTATTTTTATTAATGATATTTTATGGAATAAAAAAAAGAAAGGATATTGATTATGAAAATATTATGGCTAACAAATATAATATTACCTAAGATATCAAACTCTATAGGTATAGAAACGGTTAATTTAGGCGGCTGGTTAACTGGTTTATCGAATGGTTTATCTCAAAAACAGAACATAGAGCTATGTGTTATATTTCCTTTTGATAAATATATATTCGGAAAGGCGGATAATATAAGTTATCATGGTTTTACAGATGTTGAAATATTTGAAGATATTATACAGAAAGAGAAACCAGATATTATACACATTTTTGGCACTGAATTTAAGCATACATTAGATATGATTAAAACGTGTGAAAAGTTAAAATTAATAGATAAAGTAGTAATTAATATTCAGGGGCTTATTTTTTATTATGGGAAATATCATTATTTAGCTAGTTTGCCTAATAAAGTGATTAACTCATATACTTTTAGAGATTTTGTAAAACATAATAATATAAAACAACAAAAAGATGTTTTTTTGAAACGTGGAGAGCATGAACTTTCGGCTATAAGGAAAGTTAAACACGTAGTCGGAAGAACTGATTGGGATCGAGCTTGCACAAATCAAATAAACCCTGAAATTACATATCACTTTTGTAATGAGATTTTAAGAGATGAATTTTATAAAAGAAATTGGCATATAGAAATGTGCCAAAAACATTCTATTTTTTTGAGCCAAGGAAACTATCCGATAAAAGGATTGCATTATATGCTTCATGCAATGCCAGAAGTTTTGAAAAAATATCCAGATGCACATATCTATATAACGGGAGATAATCCACTTATGCTTAGAGGCAAAAAAAGGATTAAACAAGGAAGTTATTCAAACTATATAGGAAAACTTATAAAAAAATATAGATTAGAAAATGATATTTCTTTTTTAGGGAATTTAAATGAAGAGCAAATGTGTGATAGATTTTTAAAAAGTAATGTGTTTGTATCAGCATCTACCATAGAGAATGAAAGTAATTCTATAAGTGAAGCTAAAATTTTAGGAGTACCGGTTGTTGCTTCATTTGTAGGTGGTGTTACAAATAGAGTTAAACATAAAGAGGATGGATTTGTTTATCAGCATGATGCACCGTATATGTTATCTTATTATATATGTGAGATTTTTGATAATGATAAGCGTGCTTGTGAATTGTCTGAAAGAGCTAAAAGAAATGCACGGATTATACACAATAAAGATGAGAATATAAAAACTATGTTAGAAATATATAGAGAGATTAATACTGTAAAAGATTAATTATATCTTTGATGTAATTTTAAATGCTATGTAAGGAGCAAATATGTTCAAAAATAAAACATTACTAATAACCGGAGGGACAGGCTCATTCGGCAACGCCGTCCTCAATCGTTTTTTAGCAACAGATATAGGAGAAATTCGCATATTCTCACGCGATGAGAAAAAACAAGACGATATGCGTCACGAATTTCAACAAAAAATGCCGGAAGTGGCACATAAAATTAAATTTTACATAGGCGATGTTCGAGATATCAACTCGGTAAATAACGCAATGCACGGAGTTGATTTTGTAT
>JAWXUP010000072.1:0-12464 GCA_044426345.1 Clostridia bacterium
GCACGGTATGGAGCACCCAGCGAGTGGACTTAAAAATTTAGTACACGGTAGAGGACTTGCATCTATAACACCGATTGTTATGGAAAAAACTGTCGATGCTGCAAAAGAAAAATGTACAGTTATTTCAAAAGCTTTAGGTGGAACGGATTATACAGATTGCGTAGCGAAAATCAACGAACTTCTTGTTGCTCTTAATTTGAAAATTACCTTAGGAGAACAAGGAATGGAAGAAGCAGATGTTCCATGGTTGGTTGAAAACTTTTTCAAAGTTTCGCCAGCAGCTCTTGCAAATCACCCAGTTACTTTCACAAAGGAAGAAATCGCAGAAATTTTCACTTTAGCATTATAAATTTCATAAATATCAATTTCAGACAAAGCACGAAATGTCAAAATATTTGACAATAGCGATGTAGCTAAAGGTTTTGGTCTTGGTTGGTTGAAAAAATGATACAAAGGCGTATCACCCATGGGGTGGTGCGCCCTTTTTTATGCAAAAAAACTTCGCACCTAAAAACATAGCAATTTTTAAAAAACTTCGCACAAAAACAAGAGTGAAATCACTCATAAAATAAAAAAATAAAAATGAAGGGGAGTTTGGTATGAACTTAGGGTTAGTAGCAGTAGGAATTATTTTGATGGTAATTATAGGTGCTGTCAAAACAAAAAAATGTATCGAGTTTATGATTTTGGGAGGAATTGTATCATCAATTATCTTGTTCAAATTTAATTTCGTTACAGAATGGACTTACATTTTTATGGATGTAATGTATTCAGAAGATGCAGTATGGCTTGTATTAGTATGCTGTTTGTTTGGCTCTCTTATAGCATTACTTCAAGAATCAAAAGGTACATATGGATTTTCAGGTTTAATCGCAAAATTCTGTACAAGTGAAAAGAAAACATTACTTACATCATTTGTATTAGGTTGCTTAATTTTCGTTGATGACTATTTAAACATTTTATCAATCGGTGCTTGTATGAAAAAAGTTTACGATAAAAATAAAATACCTCGTGAATCTTTAGCATATATGTTAGACTCAACAGGTGCACCAGTTTGTACAATTTTACCATTTTCAACTTGGGCAGTATTCTTTGGCGCATTATTCTTTGCTGAAGAAAGCGTTCAAGCATTAGGTTATGAATCAGCTATGTCAGCATATGTTGCAGCAATTCCATACGCTTTCTATCCAATTTTCACTTTGATTGTTATTTTCTTATTTGCAATCGGTGTTATACCAAAAATCGGACCTATGAAAAAAGCATATGAACGTGTAGAAAAAACTGGTAAAGTTTATAGTGATGCTAGCCGTAAATACAATCACGGTGATGCTGAAAACGTTGTATTAGAAGGAAATGTATGGGACTTTATTCTTCCAATGGTAGTTTTAGTTGCAATCGCAGTTGTTACAGGCGACTTATTAATGGCAGTTATCATAGACTTATTCGTGTGTTTTGTGCTTTATATTCCAAGAAAAGTTGTTCATTTAGATAATTTCTTAGATTTAATCATTAAAGGCTTTGCAGATATGCTACCAACAGTTACAATCGTTCTTATGGGTTATATCTTAGAAAATCTTTTAAGTCAAATGGGACTTACAGAATTCTTAATCGAAACAATCGCTCCAGTGCTTACAGGTGCATTACTTCCAGCAATTATCTTCGTTTTAGTTGCAGTTATCACATTCACAACTGGTTCAAACTGGGGTATGAGTGCAGTTTGTATTCCTATCGTATTCCCAATCGCACAAGTTGTTGGTGCTGACACAATTCTTACAATGGCAGCAGTTATGTCTGGTGGTGCTTTTGGTAGCCACGCGTGTTTCTATTCAGATGCAACATTACTTGCATCAAATAGCTGTGGTATTGATAATTTCGAACACGCAGCAACACAAATTCCATACGTTATAATTTCAAGTGCGCTTTCTGTAATAGCATTTGCAATTGCTGGATTTGTAATGTAAAAATCGCTTTACAAACGCAATTTAAAATGTTATTATAAAAATATAAGAAAGGTGAGATACTATGAAAAAAGACAAATATGTAATTACTATTGCAAGACAATTTGGTAGTTTGGGTAGACCTATAGCGCAAAAAATGAGCGAAAAACTTGGCATTGAATTTTATGATCGCGACATCGTTGATGAGGCATCAAAAAAATTAAATCTTCCTGTTTCTGTGATTAATGAAGAAGAGGAAACAGCCGTAGTTTCTTTAGGTATTAAACACGCTTTTGGTAGAATGGCTTATCCTTTAGGAAAAGGAACAACTGAAAAACAAGATAAAATTTTTGAAACACAAGAAACTGTTATTAAGTTCTTGGTAGAAAGAGATTCTTGTATCGTTGTTGGACGTTGCGCAGATTTTATTTTAAGTGAACATCCAAATGCTATGCATATTTACATTTATGCCCCATACGAAGCTCGCGTAAAAAATTCAGTAGAAGAATTAGGACTTGAAATCGAAGAGGCAAAACGTATGATTTATGAGGTTGACCAAGCGAGAGATTCATATCATATGCATTATGCAGGCTTTAAACCAGATGATAAAAACTTTAAACACATTATGGTTGATAGCGATTATCTTGGCGTTGAAGGTACTGCAGAATATCTTGTTGATATCATTAAGAAAAAATTTAATTTATCATAATTTTAAAGCACTACAGAAAATTCTGTGGTGCTTAGTTTTTCGAAAAAATCATTTTCTAAATAGATTTTCTTCAAAATATACAAATTTTTTTATTTTGTACCTTTTCCACTTACCACTAGTGCTATCTTTTTTCTCGCAATCGCTCGCCGCGTGGCTGATACTTTGGGACGTCCCAAAGTATCCAAAAGACGAAATCTTTTTATAAAAGATTTATCAAAACTAGTCTAATTTTACCACTGCGTAAATAATTTTTCTCTGAAAAATTTTTACTTTGTTAGCGTGTGCTTTGAAATTTTATTTTAAGGTTAAGGTAAGTTTTGCTTTTGGGCAATATTTTTTAGATTTCTTCGTTTTTGATAGCTGAGCATCACAGAGTTTTTTGTGGTGCTTTATGAGTGAATTTTATTCATTCGATGATATAATAAACGTTCCTCAATTAAGAGGAACGTTCTTTCTCATTATCTATTTGGCATTTGAGGCATTCCAGAACTTGGAGGTGTTATTTGTTCAATGGTTTCTTGTTGAATTTCAATTTGGTTTGCAGCCTCAGTATCAGTATTTTTTTCATCAAAAACGATTGTCAAAGTTATTGTTTGACTATCACGAGTTATAGTTAAAACTGCACTATCTCCAGCTGAATATGCAGTAAGAACTGCTGTCAGTGCAGAAGATGTATCTATAGCAACTCCATCTATTGATGTGATTATATCGCCAATTTCAATACCAGCATCTTCGGCAGCACTATCTTCAGCAACATAAGAAACTGCAGCACCTGTTACTGCACCGTAATACGAAGCATTTACAACTTGTACGCCCATATATGGTTTGCCCGTAACGTAACCGTATTCCATCAGGTCAACTACTATAGCAATAACGTCATTTATAGGAAGTGCAAAACCTAAACCTTCAACGGTTGTACCTGAACTTGACATAGAATATTTCGCAGTAGCAATACCAATAACATCACCAGAGGCATTAAACACAGGCCCACCTGAGTTTCCTGGATTTATCGCAGTATTTGTTTGGAACATATTCATAGTAGAGCCTTCATCGGTTGAAATTAAACGGTCAAGTGCTGAAACCAAGCCATCTGTAAGCGAAAATGTAAGCTCGCCAAGTGGATTTCCTATCGCGTAAACAGTTTCACCAACTTCTAAGTCATCGCTATCGCCTAAAGTTATCGTTTGTAAGTTAGTTGCATCAATTTTAAGTACAGCAACGTCATTGTCTTCTTCGTAGCCTACTAAAGTAGCAGGGTAGCTTGTGTCATCGTAAAAAGTAACATCAATTGTTAGCGTATCACTGTCTATGACATCAGCAATTACGTGACAGTTTGTAACTACGTAGCCATCTTCGGTGATTACAAAACCAGAACCAGATGAGGCAGTTGTAGAAACTTGACCGAATGCATTTGTCGAAACGTTTGATACGATAATACCAACGCACGCACCAACATTTTGGGCATATAATTGACTTGGTGTTAATTCGGCGTTAGAAACTGAAGTTAAAGATGTAATATTGGATATACTTTCAGGTAGACTTTGATAAATATTTTCATAAATCGTTGTACTGTTTGTCGTGCCATAATATAAAGCTGTTCCACCAACACCAACGACGCTACCTATTAAAGTGCAACAAAGAGCTAGTGCTACAATTCGTCTTGCACGGCGTTTCTTACGTCTTTTTTTAGAAAAATCGACTTGTTGTGTGTCGATAACTGTAAAATTTTCGGTACTGCTAACTATATTGTCTTGATAATTCATAAGAACCGTCCTTTCTGTATCTGAAAATTAATTTTTATTTAATATCTATTTCTTATGATAATGAAAGTATAACAGTTGAATTTTAAATATAGTTAAAATTTTTAAGAAAATTATTTTTTTCTGAAAAGCTATAAATTTAATGAATTAATCTAAACTTAATTGGTGATTTGGACAAAAAAACAGTACGACTTTTTATCGTACCGTTTGTAATTAATATTGTAAAGCTGGAAAGTATTGCGCAAAAATCATAAAACCACCAAGTGATGCTAAAACAAGTCCGGTTGCACGATTTAGTTTTCGAGGATTTGCTTTGTTTGCATATCTCGAACCGATTGATGCAAAAGCTAACGTTGAAATTACGCAAATTATGCAAATTAAAGGGTCTGGCATTATATTATCGAGTGAAAAATGAGAATAAGAACCAAAAAGAGCGGTGAAGGTCATAATAAATACGCTAGTTCCAACTGCAGTTTTAAGTTCATACCCAAGCACCATCGTTAATAGTAGTAGCATCATCATTCCACCACCAGCGCCGATAAATCCGCAGATTAGACCAATTAAAGCACCACAAAAAATTGGCATAATAATTTTCATTTTATCATTAAATTCGATTAATTTTTTTGGTTTTTCCTTTGAAAAAGATTTTTTAAGGAAGTTTAGACCCATAAATAGCGAACCAAAAACTGATAAATTACCGATTGTAGTCGAAGGAAATAGATGAGAAACATAAGCGCCAATGCCAGTGAAAATTAATACGCTTACAAAAAGTGATACGCCTCGTTTGAGGTCGATATTTTTATTTTTTCCATATGTAAAAGCCGAAACAGCACTTGCTAAAACGTCAGATGCAAGAGCGATTCCTATAGCTTCGAATGCGTTTACACCTAAAAAAGTGATTAGCATAGGTGATATTATTGTAGCAGCACTCATTCCAGCAAAACCAGTACCAAGACCAGCACCCATACCAGCTAGAACACAAATAATTATAGTTTCCATTAAAATCTCCTAAATTTGGTAAAAACTAAATATTTTACCTATTATAATATATTATAATTCTAAAATGTACAATAGTCAATATTTTTTTTTACAGTATGTTAATTTATTATGTCAACAATAGAGTAATGTATTGACTTTTGTGAGATAAAGAAGTATTATATTAATAATGCAATAAAAGAAGATGAGGTTAGATATGAGAAGAAATAGTAGTGAATCGATGGATTTGTATACAGGATCCATAGTAAAAAAAATGATAATTTTTTCAGCGCCACTTATGATAACTGGTATTTTACAGTTATTATATAATGCAGCTGATATGGTAGTTGTTGGAAGATTTGCCGGAAAAGAAGCACTTTCTGCAGTTGGTGCTACTAGTGTACTTATAAATTTATTTATAAATATATTCATCGGATTGTCGCTAGGTGCAAGTGTAGTAGTATCAAAATATTATGGTGCTAATGACCCAGAAGGCGTTTCAGAAACCGTCCATTCATCAATTTTACTGTCTATTTGTGGCGGTGTTATTATAATGATTGCAGGGTGGATTTTTGCGAAACCTATATTAATTTTAATGCAAACACCAGCCGATGTTTTAGATGGAGCAGTGCTTTATACTAAGATTTACTTCTCAGGAATGCCATTTAATATGGTATATAATTACGGCGCAGCAATTTTGCGTTCTGTTGGAGATACAAAACGTCCGTTAAGATTTTTAACTATCGCTGGAATTGTAAACGTGGTTTTGAACTTGATTTTCGTAATTGTATTTAAAATGGGAGTTGCCGGTGTTGGGCTTGCAACAATAGCATCTCAAGCAGTTTCTATGGTGTTGGTTGTACATTGTTTGACAAAAAGCGAAAGTATCGTACAACTTGATTATAAAAAACTTGCATTTCACAAAGATAAGATATTAATGCTATTAAAAGTTGGTTTGCCAGCTGGACTTCAAAGTTGTTGTTTCTCGCTATCAAATCTACTGATTCAATCATCTATCAATATATTTGGAACAGTAATACTTGCAGGAAATACAGCTGCTACGAATGTTGAAAGTTTCTTGTTTGTGTCGGCAAATGCGTTTAATCAAACAAATATTACATTCGTAAGTCAAAATATCGGTGCAAAACAGTATTCACGCGTTAGAAAATGTTTTTGTCTGAGCGTCGTTCTGGGGCTTGCTTGCAACTTTATTATAAGTAGTATATTTATTTTATTTAACGACCAGTTAGTTAGCTTGTACAGCAGTGAAATAGAGGTTACAACCGTTGCTGCATCAAGACTTGCATTTATATCACTTTTCCATTTTTCTTGTGTATGTATGCACATTTTTGGTGGTCAATTACAAGCAATGGGACGCTCTTTTATTGCGATGATTGTAACTCTTTGTGGTGTTTGTGCTTTTAGAGTAGTATGGATTTTCACGTTTTTCCAAGCAAATAAAACTATCGAAAACTTATATTTATCATACCCTGTTTCGTGGGGACTTACAGCAATGATTCACTTAATTTTCATTCTGTATTTTATAAGGAGTTTTCCTAAAAAAGACGAGCCACTTATGGAGTAAAGTTTCATACTGTAATTTAAGGAGAGTGTAAAAGCTCTTCTTTTTTTTGAGATACATATTGATAAAAAATTACAAATATGGAATCAATTTCAAAAATTGCTTGCAAAAAATATGAAATTATGATATAGTATTTGTATGTTGTATACAAAGAGGTGTTATGTGAATAGTCCACTTATTGTTGTCATTGATGGTATGGGTGGAGGAATTGGCAAAAGCGTTGTTGAAAAGCTTTGTAACGAAAAAATTAGACTTGTGGCACTTGGGACGAATTCATATGCTACAAATCAAATGTTAAACGCAGGTGCTCACGAAGGGTATACTGGTCAGGAAAATATTATTTCGTACATAGAAAAAGCAGATGTTATCATCGGTGTTATCGGGATTTTAATACCAGATGGAATGAAAGGCGAGTTTTCAGCAGATATCGTATTGTCAATTTGCAAAAGTAGTGCAGTTAAAATTTTAATACCAATGAACCGATGTGGAATTAAAGTTGCAACGCACGAAAAATCACTGAGTCATCATATCGACGATGCTATTGATTTAGCGAGAGAAGAAATTGAAAATTTGAACCACGAAGGTTAATAAGATTGTAAAATGTTACGGTCTTTAGCTTTCGTGGTTTTTTTATGGAGGAAATATGAGCAAAAAGAGAGTTTTTAGTATTATTTTGTGTATTTTGTGTTTATTTTCGGGTTGTTCAACGCAGAATAATGAGGTTAGAGATGAAAAACAGCTTGTGATAGCGTTGACTAGCGAACCAGATGAGGGTTTTGACCCGTGCGTGGGCTGGGGCAGATACGGAAGTCCGTTGATTCAAAGCACGCTTGTTACACTTGATAATGAAATGAATATTGTATACGACCTTGCTACTGATTATCATATAAGTGATGATGGTTTAACTTGGTCATTCGAGATACGTGACGATGTGTATTTTAGCAATGGTGAGAAACTAACTGCGCAAGATGTAGTTTTTACTTATGAAACGGCAAAAAATAGTGGTTCGGTGGTAGATTTAACGGTTTTAAAGGATGTAAAAGCAAAAAGTGATACACAAATTGAGTTTTTACTTGAAACACCACAAATAACTTTCGTATACACCGTTGCTCAAACAGGTATTGTACCAAAGGATTTTTACGATGAAAATTACTACAAACAGCCTATAGGAAGTGGGCCATTTACAATGCTACAATGGGACCAAGGTCAGCAGGTTATTTTGGGATTAAACGAGTATTATTATGGAGAAAAACCAAATTTTGAGCAAATTTCAATACTTTTTATGACAGAAGAGACTGCATATATTGCAGCAACAAACGGTTTGGTAGATGTAGCAATAACTAATTCAAATTATGCAAATAATGAAATTCCTGGAATGACATTGCAAAGTTTTGATACGGTAGATAATCGAGGAATAACAATGCCAGTGCTTGAAAATACTGGTGAAACTACAGCACAAGGATATCCAATTGGGAATAATGTAACTTCGGATGTATCTATTAGACAAGCACTTTCTTACGGAATCGACCGTGTACAATTAATTGAGGATTGTTTGAACGGATATGGAGTGTCAGCATATTCTGAGTGCGACGGAATGCCTTGGAGCAATGAACAGGCTATTGTTGAGTATGATCAAGAAAAAGCGATAGAAATTTTAGAAAATTCGGGTTGGATTTTGAATGAAAGCACTGGAATTCGTGAAAAAGATGGGGAAATAGCTAGTTTTACATTGCTATATACGTCAGATGACAGTGTTCGTCAAGCTTTATCGCTCGCAGTGTCCCTTCAAGCTAAAGAACTAGGTATTTCGATTATTGTCGAAGGAACTAGCTGGGATGATATTGATAAAAGAATGTTTTCCAATGCTGTTTTGATGGGATGGGGCGCGCAAAATCCACTTGAAACTTATTTCTTATATCACAGCTCAAACAAAGGTGTGGACTATTATAATCCTGAAAATTTCAGTAGCGAAACGGTAGATAATTACATAGAGCTTGCGATGAGTTCGACAGACTACGAACAGTCGATGGAATATTTTAAACTTGCCTCTTGGGATGGTCAAACTGGTGTGTCAACACTTGGAGAAAGTCCTTGGGTTTGGCTTGTGAATGTTGACCATTTGTACTTTGTGCGTGATGGATTGTCACTTGGTGAACAGAAAATTCACCCTCATGGTCACGCTTGGCCAATAGTCGGAAATTTGAAAGATTGGGAATGGGTGAATGAGTAAATATATATTAAAAAACACATTGAAATTAATAGCGTTATTATTCTTCGTAAGCTTGGTAACTTTCACATTGATAGAGCTTTCGCCAATAGATCCAATCACGGCATATATTAATTCAGCTGACGCAGTTTCAGCAGAACAAAAAATACAAATAGAGGCATATTTCGGATTAAATCAAAGTCCAGTTGAGAGATATTTTTTATGGCTTAGTAATATTTTGAAAGGCGATTTTGGAATTTCAATCATATATAGAATTCCTGTAATTGAAGTCATTTCGTTAAAGTTTGCAAACTCGTTGGCGCTTATGTTGTCATCATTTGTAATTTCTGGAAGTTTAGGACTTAGCATAGGTATTGCAATGGGTAAAAATGCAATTGCAGACAAGGTTTTAAAGCCTATCTGTTTAATATTATCAGCTACACCTACGTTCTTTATAGGCATTGTATTTTTGTTAATATTTGCTGTAAAGTTAAATATCTTTCCAGTGGCATTTAGTGTACCGATTGGTAAACTTTCTAACGAAATTAGCTTAATTGACAACATATATCACCTCATTTTACCAGTTTTAGCTTTGAGTGTAGCATCATTTTCAGGAATTGCACTACATACGAGAGAAAAAACTATAGAAATTTTGCAAAGTGATTACATTTTACTAGCTAAAACACGTGGTTTCAGTGAAAAGAAGATAATTTCAACACATTTAATAAGAAATGTAATGTTGCCGTTTATAACACTTCAATTTGCTTCTCTTAGTGAAATTTTCGGAGGTAGCATTCTTGCAGAAACCGTGTTTTCATACCCAGGATTGGGTAGCGTTATTGTTGATGCTGGGATTAGTGGTGATGTAACATTGCTTTTGGGAGTAACGATGTTTAGCTGTGTATTTGTGTTTGCTGGCAATTTCACTGCAAATGTTTTATATGGAATTATTGACCCTAAAATTAGATTAGGTGGTGGCATATAATGAAACAAAAAATAAAAATCATTACGTTAGTTATGGTTATATTTGCCATCATTCTAGCAGGTTTTTGCGTAAGTGATAAGGCTCTCGAAGCTAACTTTGCAATTAAAAATTCAGCACCAACTTTTAAACATATTTTTGGTACAGATAATTACGGACGAGATGTATTTTTTAGAACAATTAGTGGACTGTCAAAAAGCTTGGTAATTGGCATTTTAGCATCTATAATTAGCGGAATTTTTGCCCTAATCATTGGAATTATTGCAGGAATTGCACCAAAGTGGGTGGATAGTTGTATAAATTTTGTAATAGATGCAGTAATGAGTATACCACATTTAGTTTTGTTGATATTGATTTCATTTTGCTTAGGTAAAGGACTTTTCGGAGTAGTTTGTGGTATTATTTTTACTCACTGGACAGGGTTGGCGCGTGTAATTCGAGGAGAAGTATTACAAATTAAAGAGCAACAATATATAAAAATAGCAAAAAAACTAGGAAGTTCACCTGTGTTCATAGCCAAAAGACACATTTTACCACACATAATTCCACAATTTATCATCGGAATCGTAATTTTATTTCCACACGCGATTTTACACGAATCAGCAATTACATTTCTGGGTTTCGGACTTCCTCCAGAATCTCCGACGATCGGAATTATGCTTTCTGAAAGTATGAATTTTGTTATGTCAAATATGTGGTGGCTGTTTCTACCAGGCGTAAGTTTGGTGATTGTTGTAATTTTATTTGATATTTTAGGGAAAAATCTTAAAAAAATGTATGATTTTGAAGAACTTCGGAGGTAAAATGGAATATTTATTGCAAGTAAACGATATGAACATTAGTTTTGATATCCAAGGCAACAAAGTTGATGTTATAAAAAATTTATCTTTGAATCTAAAAAAAGGAGAAATTTTATCTATAGTAGGGGCTAGTGGCAGTGGGAAATCTGTATTTTCGCACGCTTTAATGGGAATTTTACCACAAAATGCTGAATTTTCTGCAGAAATTTTATTTAATGAGCAAAAATTGGACAAAAATACACAAGTTTCGCAGTTTGCACTAATTCCACAAACTAGCTCATATTTAGACCCGTTGATGAAAATTAGCAAACAAATTACGCTTGTAGACAACGATTTAAGTGAAAAAAGCAAGAATTTATATCCTTTTCAGTGTTCTGGAGGAATGATACGAAATGCACTTTTTAGCTTGGCTCACGAAAAAGACGCAAGCATAATTATTGCAGACGAACCAACACCTGGACTGGATTTAGAATCAGCGATTAATGCACTAAATGAGCTTGAAAAGTTAGCAAAAATGGGAAAATCAGTAATTTTGATAACTCACGATATTGATTTAGCAATAAATATATCTGATAGAATCGCAGTTTTTTATGACGGTACGATTTTAGAAATTGCAAATAAAAGTGACTTTGAAAAAAATACACTGAGACACCCTTACACGAAAGCTTTGTTTAATGCTTTGCCTCAAAATGGATTTAAAAGCTATGATTTTAGTGTGAAAGGTAATGAAAAAGCTTGTTTTTGTAGTAATATATGTGAAAATTTTTCAGAAAAGTGTACAAATGAACAAGTTTTTCGTGAATTTCGTGATGGTATGGTGAGGTGTAATAATGCAACTTAGTTGTGAAAAAATAAGTTTCAAATACAAAAATTCGAAGTATTTATTTGAAAATCTTGATTTTGCTATAAATAAAGGCGAAAAAGTTTGTATTTTTGCTAAAAGTGGTTTTGGGAAAAGCTCGTTTGCAAAAGTTTTAGCAGGTTACGAAAAACCCAATCAAGGGCATGTACTATTGAGTGGGAATAAGGTTTCTGGATATTCTCCAGTACAGCTGATTTATCAGCATCCTGAAAAAAGTGTAAATCCAAAATGGACCGTTGAGCAAATATTGCTTGAGGGTGGTGAATATGACACCGAGATTTTACGAAAATTCGGTATTGATAAAAGTTTTTTTAATAGGTTTCCACATGAGTTATCTGGTGGCGAATTACAAAGAATTTGTATAGTTCGTGCACTTAAAAAACAGACTGAATTTTTAATTTGCGATGAAATTACTACTATGCTTGATGCGATAAATCAGGCGAATATTTGGAAGTGTATTTTAGAGGAAGTCGAGCGTAGAAATTTAGGTCTACTTGTGATCACACATAATAAATCCTTGGCTAATAAAATATGCGAAAAAGTTATAGATTTTGAAGAATTGTGTATGAGGTGCTAGATGGAACAATTACAGAAAAAAATGAAAGAATTGCTTACAGAAGGCCTGTGTGTAGCGTTTTCTGTAATTGTTCC
>JAWXUP010000013.1:0-50616 GCA_044426345.1 Clostridia bacterium
TACATAAATACACCCATTTTCCACTTGTTATTCAGTTATATAAAAGTACATATAACCCTTGTTCTTACTGAGCTTTATATCGTGTACATTTATATAGTGATACTGAGATTAAGAAAAGACCCCACTGTCCACGTAGTTTTCACCACGGCTGTTTGCCAGTGCGTAGCTGCCGTTGGCTTTGAGCATCTGCAGTTTCACTGCTACGCTTGTTGCTGCTTGTTTGATGGTTGTGACCATTGCCACTGCCTTAGATTTGATGTTTTTGAATAGATTTTTCATAGTGTTTTACCTCTTTCTGTTTGTTGTTGTTTTTTGGTATATATACAAAAATGGAAACGCAGTTACATCGTCTGCATCTCCATTTCTTGTACCTGTGTCTGTTCAAAGGTCACTTCTTTAAATCCGAAGCGATCCACATAGTAGTGATTGCTTTCTTCTCCATCGTATAGCTCCACCACATCGGACATGGACAAGGAGTGTCCATTGTATCCCTCTGGGTGGGCGATGTTGCACTTAGTGTAGATTTCTTCAAGGTCATTGGTGCCCATATCGCCATCGTATACGCATACATAGTCCGATTGGGTTGGCTCACCATACTTTGCCACCATATCATCGTAAGCTAGAAAACGACCACCATATTCGAAATTGTCATTTAACTGCCATACACGAACATTTTTCAGTGGCTCGGCATCTTCCAGTTCATAATACTTTCGATTGACGGCAAGTTTTTCGAAAATACCATCTTGCCAATCGGTTTCATACCCTTGCAAGTCAAGCCACTGGGAGAGTTCCTCGGTTTTAAAGATATTATCCATAGTGGCTTTCTTGTCTTTGATAAATCCTGCGGGGTTGCTGTTGTAGAGTATGAGGTTATGTCTAAGGTCAATATTTTTCATTTAATCACCGTCCTTTCACTCCTTTACATGGTGAGAATTTGCGTAGTTGGTGCTTCTTGATATTTGTTAAATAGTTCTTGAGTATTTAAGCCATCGTAAATCGGACTTGGATCATCAGCAAAGTTCACATCATAAGTCTTTGACATAAACTCAGGTTCTTCAGATTCCAAATCAGTTGCAAGCCACTCATAGTAGATATTTTCAGTGATCAAAGGGTCTAAATCAGGGAAATTCACTTCTACATATTTTCGTGCTAAATCTTCGCTAGAGTAGGCATCTTCATCGATAAGATATTCTTTTTCAATGATGGCAATGGCTATATTAATATCATCAACGATACCAAGGTTTCTAAGAGATGAAATCTGTTCAAAGCAAGCATTTTCAATCTCTGAAAACTTTGATTTTAACATATTCAAAAGTTCGTTTTCTTCGATTTGCTTATCCTTAAGTCCGAAAGTAATTAGTTTTTCACTTGCCCACTGGGGAAGATGCTTTTCATCTACCACACCTAAGATTTGATATCGTTCCCATCTTGCTTTTTCACCATCTGCAATACAGGTGGCATATACGGCATTGCCACTGCTATTTGGATCACAGCCAAAACCTCCTGTGGCAAGCCATAACTGATTTTCTACTTTGAGATAGCCCTCGGCAAAGTAGCTTGGATTTACTACAACCACTTGCCCCTCATAGTTTTGGTGTTCTGGCTTTGATAGGCAGTGCTTTGAGGTGAGCAGTCCAAGCTCAGAATATAGTCTTTGGTACTGATTGATAAAGCCATCTAGTACAGCAGGGTGGGAGTCCACAGCAAACAAGGCTCGATGTTCTTTTCTGTCTGCAAAGGAATGGCTACTTGCAAAGTTCTTGTTTTCACGAGAAAATCTGCCGTCACTGCTTTTCATCTGCACAGAGTTTGCAAGGACAAAGGCAGTTCGCTTATACCCAAATTCGTCTACCACTTTTTTAGCAGAGTCTGCTGATAAGTGCATACCATCGAAGTTCTCACGAATGGTCTGTTCGATGAAGTTTTTGCAGGCGATATTTTCTTCGTTACTGGCTCGCCACTGATCGGTTTGCTCATAGTCCAGTGCATCTTGGAATGAGCGAGGATAGATGTTCACTTTTTCTCTATTCACTGTAAATCACCTCGTCACGCATAATGCTCTCGTTTAACTCTCCAAGGCAGATGCCCATATCAGATAGTGTGACAAGCATTTCTTCGTCAATATCAGTGATGTCGTGGGTGTGTTCCACAGGCTCTAAGACGATACGTTCACTATCTTCCTCGGCACAGATGCACAGTTTTGTACCGAGTGGCAGTCCGACTGCTTCAAGCGCCCAATCAGGCACAGCCACGCTATCCTCTAAGTAGTCCTCGCAGAAGCTACAGCAGTCGCAGTCATCGTCTTGGGTGAACTTCGAGAGCAGTGCAGTGTATAGCTGTACAGTCAGCTGATCCAGTGCGCCAATGGTTTCGATTACTTCAAGGGCAGTCATATCGGTGTTTTTGAGTAGGATTAAACCATTTGTTGCCGACAGTGTAATCATTTCCCCAAGCCCTACGGACTCAATAATTTCCATAGGGATGGTAATACCTTTGGTTTCAGTTGTGTTTTTCATGTAAAATACCTCTTTCTTTATTCTTTGAGTGGTTTTTCCGGTTTGTGAATTAGCTCGTATTCGCCACGATAGTCAAAGTTTTCATATCCTCCAAAGAGGTGCATTTGATAATTTTGGCTACGAGTGTGTTCCGTTGGGTCATAGTTTGTCATAATAATTTCTTCGTAAACTTCACCTTCTTTCTTGCTCATGTTGTGCTGCCTTGTGGTGTAGTAGATATAGAAGTCCTTGTACAGATTTTTGATTTCTTCTGAATTGTTGTAGCTGACCATTACATACCCCTCGGCATTTAACAGTACATCTCGTAATCTGACATGATCTTCTTTTGGAAAACCTCCTTTGTAGAAATCCTCGGCATCGTAATATGGTGGGTCGCAATAGATAAAGGCAAAGGGCCTGTCGTATTGCTTGATTAAGGCTTCAAAGTCCTTGTTTTCCACCACCACATTGGCAAAGGCTCTGGACATATTCCAAATGTCAACGAAAAATCTTCTGATGTCACATTTCCTGCCACCAAAGGTTTCTCCATTAGCATTAAAGCTAAAACGTAGAGATTTATAGTACATGGCGGCTCGTTTTACATCTTTTTCCTGTGCCTTTGTGTACATGAGGATTTTCAGTTCCTCACTGGAGAGTGGTTCAAAGAGTATCTCTGTCAGCTCCATTTCATCTTTGAGGTCACCATCTGTAAATTCCTCTTGATTTAGAAACTTCTTACACACCTCAAAGTCACTGCGAGAATTGAGGGTAAGGAAACCAAGCTCCCTTACCAGTGCAAATGTTTTTTCTCTGGTACATCGCATAAGGTTGACTAAATCTCCATTGAAATCGTTGTAGATTTGCAGACTACTGCGATGACAGTCGAGGTTTAGGGTAACTGTGCCACTGCCACCGAACACATCAACACTTCGCTCGTATTTATTCGGTGCAAGTAGGTTAATCAGCCACATAAGCTTTGATTTACCACCAACCCATGCTATTAAACTTTTGATCAAATAAAAATCACCTCCAAACGCAAAAAAAGACCGAGTGCTTTGCTGTTAGGTACAGCGAAACACTCGGCCTTTAAAATTTGATTATTTACTTTTTTACATAGATTGCCCCATCATAAATCCGTGGGACTCTCCATCATTCATACTTGAAAATCTTTCAAGCAGTGGCACTCCATCTTTGGGGACTAACGCACCATAACTTGTGATGCTGACTCCGTTTTGAGTTGCCATCTTTGCTCCATATTCAGTCGTATCAAGGCAGTCAAGCAGTTCTTTGGGTGTGGATTCTTCTAACTGATTTCTGCCATAGGCTGAAAAGCTCCTTGTACTTCGTAGCAGTTTAAATTCACCCACATAGTCGCAAAGCTGATTTGCCGATTCAAGGTCGATTACTTCAAGAGCATCTACCATCGCCTTATATGTGTTCAGTTTACCGTTGTCCTTGAACGTTGAGATAGAAGTGGCAAGCTGATTTAGGATGTCGACATCGGTCATATCAAAATCTATAGGTTCAAGCAGTGGTATTGTACTTTGGAACTTATAGCAGGTTAGCTCGGATAGGCTTTTAACCTCCATCTCTGCCATCATTCTTTCGATTTCTGTATGTGACACTGGAAGAGGTAAAGTGTAGATACTGCCGTCATCTTCCTCTGGACTAAAGCCTACTTCTAATTTGAAAATATATTTTTCTGGGACAGGCATTCTAAAACTGCCATCGTAGAGAGGTTCAAGTTCACCCATTGTGACATAAGCATCACTGATAAAAGTGCCGTTTTCTTTTTGGCAGATTTCCTCTCCTAATTCTTCTAAATTAGTATGATCCACAATCCATTGGTAGGCATCATCTGATACATCTGCAAGCTCTGGTATGAGGTCATTTTCGAGATAGAACTCAGCCAAGTCACGTGCTTCTCTTGCAGGTTGATAATCTACAATATTGTTTTCCTTGATATTCATTGCAAGATTGATTGCTTTGTCTATACTGAGTTCGTGGTTATTCATAAGAAAGCACCCACCAATAAATTTATGAACGTTTTCATCTTCAAAGCTTTGGGTGATTTCAGATAAGTGATTTAGCTCAAAAATATTGCACTCTGGCATATTAAGACTGATGGTTCTTCTTCCAAAATCATCTAAGACACCGCCTCTAAAAGCGATTGTTTCATTACAGCCAAGTCGTTGCAGTGCATCTTCGAGGGTATTATATGGTGCAGGCAGTTCAACATCCAGTCTTTGATGTGTTTTTGGATTTGATATTTCTACGGCAAGTTTCATTGGCTCATTCCTCCCATCTCCATTGTTTGTGTTTGTTCGGTCTGTCCTAAATACTGCTCCACGACCTCTGGTTTGGCAATTCCTATGATGTCATTTCGGTGGACAGCCATCTTATCTCCATCAATGGGGTGGGCGAGATGCACTGTGCCGGTGAATGAGTTAAGTTTGCTAATACCGGGGCCATGTGTAGCTACCCATATTTGGTTACGACTGGTTCGATATTGTTCTTTCAGCTTTTCAGGAGTTAAAATAACCATTTGGTCTGTAAAGTCTGCACTCTGACTTTGAGCAATTGTGTCGTATCGGGATAATATAGGTTTAGATATTACCTCAAAGCTATCCTCAAATGGTATAATTCCAAGGGTTCTACCATTTTCCCACTTCATAAATAATGTGCCAATATCGTCAACGGTCGTTATCTCACCAATAGTTCCACTTTCAATTGGTGCGTATCTATCACGCATGGATAGTAATTTGATTTTTGTGCCGATTGGATATTGCTCTTTAATCCTTTCGACTTGTTTTTGTGTAGGAAATCCTTTCATAATACCTCCTAAAAATTTGTATAAAAAAAGACACTTGCTTTTCACAAGTGCCTACAATTATTCGTATAGATTGATGATATGAAGTTGTTGTTTTTCTGCCATTCTGACTGTTTGACCACTGCCGCTTACTCGTCCACCATCGTGATAGGCAATCATTCTTGATGAATGGTCTACCATATATTGATTTCGGTCTTTGTAGCAGTCCTTATGATACTTTGTACTAAGAGTGATGACCTCGTCACATTGGCTGAGGGTATCAAAGTATAAATCTCGGTCTTTCACTGACCATTTAACAGCTTGGTTTTCATAGGGAACGACTGCAATGAGATTGATTTTGGGTGGATCATTTGGTTTTGTAACTTTTTTTCTTACAAGTACCATGTCACCACATAGTAAATCAAAACCATAGCAAGCACCCATATAAAAAGTGTCGATGCCCTCGTTGACAGCCTTATCGATTTCATCCCACAATCGTTGTTTTAGTATTTCTAGTTCACCCTGTGTTTTGGGTAACTTTTCTGTTCTATGCCCTGTGAAGCATAGGCTTGTGTCTTTCTTCATTTTATTCCTCCAGTTGGTAGCACACTATTTTATAGTTTATATCTAACTATCAATTATAACAAAACATACTGAATTAGTCAAGTTAGAACAGTTATAATATATAGTGTAAAGCTAACTAAAAAGGAGGGTGAGTTTTGGAAAGATTGATTGAATGCAGAAAAGATAAGAAGTTATCTCAACTTAATCTTGGTGTGAAAATTGGTGTAGCACAAGAAACAATCAGTGGATACGAAATCGGAAGAGCAGAGCCTGATCTCAAAACACTTGCAAAAATTGCAGATGAATTGAATGTTTCGGTTGATTACTTACTCGGCAGAACCGATATAAAGACACTGATTACCACATCTGATTTATCTCACCAAGAACTCGAATTACTGGAAGCATTTCATAAGTTATCCGAGTCAAAAAGAGAAAGAGCCATTGGTATGGTAACAGCATTATCTGAATAACAAAAGGTGGTAGAATTTATTTCTTACCACCTTAAATCATTTTCATATCAAAATTTTGCTGTGGCTGTGCAATTCCCATATCTTCAGCCGTCTTAAGCTCCCAAGCACCCTCGCTGTTCCAGAGGCTTACATAGACATCTCGACCATCGAGGGAGAACTCACGTTGCTCAAAACTTTCCCCTGCGCCGTCACTACACTGACCAGTCACATAGTCCTTAATATCTGCCCATTCCGCCTCTGTTAAAGGGGCGTTTATTTTTAGTACAGCAACACCAAACATATCGCCATTTACTTCTTCGAAGTCAAGATGGAAGCTATGGATCTTAGCATTGACGGTGTCGTTTTTGTCATAGTAGCTCATCAGCCCTCGCTCACCATCACACTTAGAATACTCTGCCATTTTAGCAGTGAGAGCATCTTCGATGGAGAGCAGTTCGCAGCTATCCAGTTCTTCTTCATAACCAGTATTTTCATAAACGCCCCAGTCGTTTTCTTGGTCGTAGGTGATGACTTTCAGTGGCATGTATAAACGAACTTCTTCGGTCTGCCCTTGGGGTACTTCGATGCCGACTTCTTCTAAAATACCGGCAAGCTCCATATTGTAGCCGTGGTAGATGAGGTAACCCTCATTTGTAAAAGCTCCATTTTCCACTGACAATCTGTACTCACCATAGGCTTTAAAGTTGATGTATCCTTCAAGGTTATCGTCATACTCAAATCTGCCACTATCACAAATCATATATCTGCCGTAGTCCTCGGCAGTATGAATGTTTGGCAACATTTCAAATTCATGGAGACTACCACAAAGTAATTTAAGGTCTGCCACTGTTTCTACTTCTGTAAATCTACAAAGCCTTGCAAGTGTTTTCCATTCTCGTTCACCTACATCGTGCAAAACCTTTGCTACATCATTGAGAGCGTGCAAGTCATGCTCTACTTCATATAGGATTTCTTCCAGTGGCCCTGGGAGATTGTGCATAAGCACGGTCAGTGTTGTGTTATCCAAGTTATCGATTTCAAGCCGTTCCATCGCTTTATTGATTTCAGATTGCTCACATGGTAAGTCTAAGTGATCGGTTGCAGTTTCCGTTCTCAGTGCTACATAGAAAACATCTAAGCCATTTAGATACTGTGGAAATGTCTTGCCTGTGTACAGAATTTCAGGTTCGTTCTTGTTGGGGTAGACAAATCCATAAGGCGATACAAGAGGAGTTGGGTTTTTGGCAATTAAATCCTCTACATATTTTTGTCCATCAAGACTGTGTAATTCTTCCTCACTGGCGCCTCCTTGTTCCTGTAGGTATAACCTCTTGCCAAGGCTCTGAATGTCGCTGAAATCGTCCACAAGGCTGTAACACTGCTCGTTAAAACTGAGGTTGATTAAATCCTTGATGTCGGTCATCTTTTTGGCTGTTGCCACTGCATAAAAGGTGGTCATCTCATCATCTGCAAACCTATCAAGGCTCTGGAACAAGAAGTTTAACTCCGTGAGGTTATATTGGTTGCCAATGAGAATTGGTTTCATTTTTTCATCAAAAGGTGTATCGGTTACGATAACACCATAACGCATATCATTGCCAATACTTAGTTCATCACAGTATGACTGTAGTGCCTTTTCATCTGTGGGCAGGTTTATGGAAATTTCTTTTTTAGTGGTTGGTCGCTGTATCGTTAATCTCATTTTGATTTCTCCTTACATACTCATTTCAAAATCATGTTGGGGTGGTTGTTTTAACTGTGGGTGTAGGTTTTCCATCTGTTCACATAGTTCTTCAGCAATGGTTTCATCGCTATATGAGAGGACAGTGCCGTCCTCGATGGTAGCTTTCATGCACTTGTGCAGAACTGCCATTTCATTTTCAGAAAACAATCTATCTTTTGAAATCAGTCCGGCACGAAGTGCAAAGTCCTCTTTAGCTGCAGAGTAGTTGTCACCAAAGTAATGACCGAAATTAAAACCTTTTCCTGTGCCGTCTTTTTCCCAAGTGACAAACTGATAGCCACCATGAGTGGTTTCTTTTCCACCTAAGATGCTGTTTTTGAAATCGGCAAGTAAATGATAATCACCATTTCCACTGCTTGACTTCACAAGAGGTGCAATTTCCATAAGGCTGATATATTCGTACACTTCATTTACGATGGGAGTTATGGTTTCCACGAGCTTTTCACTCTCAGCATTTTTGAGGTATTTGTCACTAAAAAATAGCGAGCCGTGTTGCCCACATCGACACACGACTTGATTATCAAGCATTACCTTGAAAACCTCATCGCTCTCTAGCTGATGCTCGATACCTTCTTCTTTAAATACACGAGCAAGCTCCTTAAAGTATTTTTCTTTCATTTTGATTCCTCCGTCCTAAATTTTCGCTGAGAAGCCACCAGTCCATCTGTGGCAACAATTACTTTTTTAATTCTACCAAGCATTGCCGATATGGTTTGTTCTACTTCTTCGATGTTCTGGGCATAAAAATACCCATCGATATTACTACCGATAGGTTCGCCGGCTTGCCTTAAGCTGTTTACAATTTTTCGAACATCTCGACTTTGAATTTGAAGTCTTTTTTCAATTTCCTTACTGGTGATGTAGTTTTCAGCACCTACATAGTAGTTTTGCAGTAACGCCAGTAGCTCAATTTTCTTTTCAGATAACTTATACATTTTAACCTCCCATAAAAAGTGATAGAACTTCTGCACCATGAACCTGTACCAACATTCCGTGAACGAACAGCTTGAAAACGTCATCAGTGATGAGATCCTCGTCAGCCATTTCACCAAATTTGATTCGTGGCACACTATCATACAGCATTCTCGCCATCTGGTAATATGCATACTCGTCTAAATTTACACATCGCAAATTGACTTGGTCAAAGTTAATCTTATGTGGAATCACATGGCTCTCTACGGTTTCCCAAAGGTGAGAGGAAGCAGTGAGCATATAGATGGCTGCTAAGATATATGGCTTTTCAACATAGATTTGATTCTTCAGTTTCAGATAAGCTAAGTAAAAGCGATAGCCATGCTCGTTGTTTAAAAACATATTCCCATTGCAGTTTTGAGCTAAATGATCAATTCTGCTTTTGAAGTTTGGAGTACGGACAGTCTTGTATTCCTCTTTTACGAATTGCTCATAGTTCAAACTGCCAAGGACAGCTCTCTCAAAAAGATAGGGACAAGGAGTTTGAGAACATTTCTTCTTGTTCTTTGTGATACAGTACTTACACTGTCCTGCCTCCTTATCCTTGATCTTTTTGTAGTTGTGTTTGCCACTGCCTCTTGGTGAGAAGTTAGGGATTGTGGTCATCATCACCTCATAGGCATATAGCTCGGTTCCTTTTTCAAATGCTCTGGTCATTGTTCTTCATCCTTTCTGATTTGTTTTACATCATTGATATTTCATAGCTTGTAATCATCTCATCTTCTGCCATTAAATACTCGTTCATTTCTGCATCTGTTGCAGAGAGTACATCTTTAACCTCTGTTTCACCCATTTGGATTGGTGCTAAGTATCCCACAATATCCTTACACAAGTTTTGGTCAGGACAGTGGTTCAAAAACCCTCCAAACATGGAATCACAGACTAAGTTATCTAACATATCCGTGACCACTACCTTTTCAGCTGAATAGGCATTGCCCATTAAAACATTTGCAATGTTCTCTGGTGAGAGATGAAATGTTAGTCGTTCATCCCATCTTTCAGATCCCTTTGGAAATATGTAGGCATATCCTAAATTTCCTTGGTCATATAGTTGCTCGATCTTTTTTTCTGTTTCTGCTTTCATATTAAAATCCTCCTTATGAATTTTGGACATAAAAAAATGCGAGATTCTATTTCTAAAATCTCGCACACTATACTTGCTTATCTATATAAAAAAGGCTTGAACTTCTCATTGAAATTCAAGCCTTGTATTTTTGCTTTTTGGGGGTGTCATCTATCTACATACTCTGAAATACCCTATGTCATCTGTTTTTTAGCCGATTTTTAGGGGTCAAAAACGGCACTTTTTTATCGGTTTTTTTGCCCCAAAATCACCCTCAAACCACTATATGTTGTGGTCTAACCCTCGTTTTTTGGTGTTTTACCACTACGTGTCATCAGAGTTATACACTCAACGTGAAAAGTTCGTGGAAATAAATCAAACGCTACTACATTTTTCAATGCATATCCGTTTTCAGTAAATATTTTTATATCACGAGCTAAAGTTGCAGGGTCGCACGAAACATAAGTTAATTTTTTCGGTGAGATTTTAATAATAGACTGAATGGTATCAATATCCAAGCCTTTTCTAGGTGGATCAACAATAATTACGTCAATTTTTTTATTTTCAAAGCGTTTTACGGCCTCTTTTGCATCACCAACAACAAAGTCAGCATTCGAAATATTATTTTTCAAAGCATTTTTCCTAGCGTTTTCGATAGCATTAGGTACAATTTCAATTCCTGTAACTTCTTTAACGTGACGAGCCACAGCAAGAGTTATTGTTCCTACTCCACAATACATATCAAGTGCTGTTTCATCACCTGAAAAATCACAAAACTCAATAGCTTTTTCGTACAAATTCTCTGCAGCTTGTCTATTTACTTGGTAAAATGATTGAGGTGCAATATTAAACTCGTTATCGCATAAAATATCACGAATTTCACCGTCACCAAATAAAGTTTTGTACTGCTCACCTAAAATTTGATTAGTGACTTTTGCATTCTTATTTAGCATAAAAGTTATAACTTTTGGGAATTTTTCACGAATTTGTGCAATCAAAAGTTCCAGCTTTGGTATATCAAATGATGTCGTAACAACACATAGCATAATTTCGCCTGTTTTAAAGCCTGTTCTCATATAAATATGTCGCACAAATCCTGTATTTTTTTGCTCATTATAGGCAGGAATTTTATGTTTATTCAAAAAATCTGTAATAAAATTTGCTATTTCATTTGATTTTTCAGTTTGAATTAGGCAGTCTGGATTTTGTACGATATCGTGTGTATTTTTACGATAAAAACCACACACAGCACGTCCATTTTCGTCAGCAACTGGGTATTGTGCTTTGTTACGATAGCGTTTCGTAAGGCTTGAGCCGACGATTTCTTTGACATCAAAATCAACTTTCCCAATTCGCTTTACAACATTTTCAACTTTTTCACGCTTAAATTCAAGTTCTTCCTCGTAAGTCATATGCCAAAGCGTACAGCCACCACATTTTTGTGCTACTGGACACTCAGTTTGTATTCTATTTCCAGATGGCGTTAAAAGTTCTGAAATTATGCCATAAGATATATTTTTTGTAATCTTTACAATTTTAATATTCGCAATATCACCTTTAACTGCATTATTCACAAACACAACATTACCGTCAATTTTGCAAACTCCCATACCCTCGCTAGTATATCCGGTAATTTCTGCTTGATATGTATTATTTTTAATCAGTGGCATTATTTTCTCCTAAATAAGTATAATTTTCAGCAAGATTCAACTCACTATATGGTAAAATATCATCGATTTCATCGTTTTTACACCAAATACCCTCAGAAGTTACATTAAATCTAAAATCTTCGTAAGAACTTAATGTCACCTCGAAATATTCCTCAAAATCAATGCTAAAATCGGAACAAATATCGGTTACTAAAATTAAAGTACCGTCTAATTTACTAAAGGTTTCGGTAGCAATTTGATAAAAATCAGTTTCATTTGAATACATCGTAGTTTCACGTTTTATAGACACAATTTCATCATCTTCGTACATAATTTCAAATGCTACTGTATAAATTACAGGTAAAAAGTCTTCTTCAAGCACTGTTTTTTCTGCTTCTGCAATATCTGAACCCTCAAAATCACGATATGTTTCTGCTTTTGCTAAGATTTTAGCGTAATATTCATTAAAATTGTCAGAAAACTCACTTTCATCGTCCGATTTTGGCAGAGTAACACTACAATTAACTAATATTTCATCTTTTTCATCTGTATATGTACTTGTAAATACTTCAAACCCAATATCAGATTCTTCAGTTTCTAACTCTAAATCATCAATCTGAGGAATATCTAACTCATCGACCGTAGGCACTTCAACCACAGGCTCGTCCACCAAAACATCTTGATTCGTTGCATATTTATGCATTAAAAGCATAGATCCACACACGATAACAAAAGTTACTATTGCCACGATGTATGATTTTTTCATAAAATACTCCTCCTTTATATATTGATATTTCTAAAAAATCGTGCATTAAAAAACGCACGATTAAAGCTTATTTTTCAGATGCTTTTATTGGTTCTTCACCAAAAATCAAGTCATCGATATCAACTTTTCCTTTGTTTTTTTCTGCTATTTCGCTATAATCTCGTATTTTATCCATAATAATCACTCCTTAAATTTCTTGTGTAAATATATTATATGCAAGAAATTTCAAAAAATGACTACTTTTTCTTAAATTTAAGGCGAATTATCTCCGCATCACGTTTATTTTTGTATCTTCGCGTCGCAATATATAGTCCAATGCTTAAAACATTCGGAAGTAGCATAATTGTCCACGCAAAAAGCACACCAAGGAGTTCAAATGCATTCACCGAAAAAATTATAGTTAAACTAATACAAATAGCAGGAATTATAAGTCCAAACCACTTGTTCTCCATATAAGACAACTTGATTTGCACAGCTACGACTACTAAAACTGGCAAAATATATCTAATAAATATAATCGGCATAATGTTATCAGCTCCTTTAATTTAGTATACCACAAAATGATTAATTCTAGCAATAGACTTTACGGAAAATTCATTAAATTACAATTAATTTTAATTAAAGTTCCCAATAATTACTTTATTTTATATACGAACTACACACTAGTTGCTCTTTTTAGATGTCACTGCTTTTTATTCTTAACTTCAACTGTATAGTAGTATTTTGTTATCGGTGCACTCAACTCTTACTGCGTGGTTTTTTAGTACGTTCATTCGCTCGCCGCGTGGCTGATACTTTGGGACGTCCCAAAGTATCCAAAAGACGAAATCTTTTTGCGAAAAGATTTATCAAAATTTGGGGCGTGATGTTTTTATTTGTTGTACGCAATTCGGCATCCGTTCGCCTAACCACTCGTGCTCCAACTCGCTATCGCTTATGCAGTGATATTGGTAAGATTTCTCAACCACGTAGTTGCCTATTTCGGTGCTTAAACTTACGTTATTCGTGCCACGCACGTTTGGTATGGTGTTATAAATTTATTTCTATGCGAAAAATAATGCACCCTGTAGGGGCGAACAGTGTTCGCCCGTGCCGTGTAATAAATACGGTGTAAGCTCCCTCAGTCACTGCGGTGACAGCTCCCTCGTCAGGGAGCCAAAGGAAAAAAGCCTCCCTCTCCGAGGGAGGTGGCAAAATCTTTAATTTTGACGGAGGGAGCTAGCACGATTTAAAAAACAACACACCCTGTAGGGTGTGGGCTTGCTCCCACCGTGCCATATAACAAACCATCACCACATAAAAACATATCTAATAAAACATAAAAAAAACGATAACTTTTCAGTCATCGTTTTTATATTATAAATTTTATTTAGCAAAATCAATTGCACGTGTTTCACGAATCATATGTACTTTAATTTGACCTGGATATTGAAGTTCTCCTTCAATTTTTTGTGATAATTCACGAGCCAATAAAATCATATTATCATCAGAAACATCATCTGGATTTACAATGATACGAATTTCACGTCCAGCTTGAACAGCAAAGCTACGTTCAACGCCTTTGATAGAGTTTGCAAGACTTTCAAGTTTTTCCAAACGTTTAATATAGTTTTCGATATTTTCACGTCTAGCGCCTGGTCTAGCTGCAGAAATTGCATCACAAGCTTGAACGATGCACGCAAGAGCAGTTTCAGCTTCAACATCACCGTGATGTGCGTGTATTGCATGGATAACTTGTGGATTTTCACGATATTTTTTAGCTAAATCAACACCGATTTGAACGTGTGTACCTTCAACTTCGTGGTCAATTGCTTTTCCTAAATCGTGTAATAAACCAGCACGTTTTGCAAGTGTTACATCAACGCCAAGTTCTGCTGCCATAATTCCACATAAGTGTGCAACCTCAACAGAATGTTTAAGCACGTTTTGACCATAACTTGTTCTATATTTCATACGTCCTAAAGTTTTAACAAGTTCTGGGTGTAAATTATGTACACCAACCTCAAATGTTGCACGTTCACCTTCTTGTTTGATGATTTGGTCGATTTCTTTTTTGCATTTTTCAACTGTATCTTCAATTCTAGATGGGTGTATACGTCCGTCTTGAATTAATTTTTCAAGAGTCATACGAGCTACTTCACGACGAACTGGGTCAAAAGCAGAAAGTGTAATCGCTTCTGGAGTATCATCGATAATTAAATCAACTCCAGTAAGAGTTTCAAGCGTACGAATATTTCTACCCTCACGTCCGATAATTCTACCTTTCATTTCATCACTTGGAAGTGGAACTACAGAAACTGTAGCCTCTGCAACGTGATCCGCGGCACATCTTTGAATAGCTCTTGAAATTAATTCGCGAGCATTTTTATCTGCCTCTTCTTTGTTTTTATCGAAAATTTCTTTCAGTTTAACTGCTGCATCGTGACGAGCTGATTGCTCAATTTCATACACCAGTTGTTCTTTTGCTTGTTCACGAGTAAGTCCAGAGATTTTTTCTAAAATTTCAACTTGTTGAGATTTAAATTCTTCGGCTTCTTCGTTTAATTTTGCAAGTTTTTTGTTTTGTGCATCAATTTTGTCTTCTTTTTTCTCTAAGTTATCGATTTTTTTGTCTAAAGATTCTTCTTTTGATGCAAGTCTTTTTTCAAGTTTTGAAATTTCTGCACGTCTTTCACGAACTTCTGCATCAAATTCTTTTCTATTTTTGTGGATTTCGTCTTTTGCCTCTATTAAGGCTTCTTTTTTCTTGTTTTCAGCATTTTTAATTCCGTCTTCAACTATTTGTTGTGCTTCTTCTTCTGCACTACCAATAGTTTTTTCTGAGACATTTTTTCTATATGAAAACCCTAAAACCATACCTATTATCAAGCAAAATAAGCCGACAATAGTAGGGATAATAATTGTCATAATTATGTCCATAATTAAATATACCTCCTTCTTTTAAATTTTAATACTATAGTATCTAATGAGGTTACCCTTCAATATAACACCTATTCTTATTAATTTTATAACTTTTTGTGCATATTGTCAAGGAAAATGATTAATTTAGGCATATAAATTATTCAAAAATTTATTTTTATTATCTTGTATATATGTTGATTTTTTCATTTTTTTGCATTATAATTAGTATATTAAGCATTTTTTCATCACTTTTCACGAATTTTCATTAACAAAAAGTTAGGACTTTGTATATGTCAGACATTATTTCAGTAAATGGTATAGGACCAAAAAAAATAAATTTACTTTCTAAACTTAATATAACCAGCCTAAATGACGCACTAAAATTTTATCCTAGAACTTATGAGGACCGTACAATTTTTGTCGATACGCGTACTTGTCAAGATGGTCAAAAGGCGTGCCTGCCTCTTATCATTGCAAGCGTTACCACAAAATTAATACGAAAAGGTATGGAAATCACTAAAATTTTAGCTGTAGATGACTTTGGTGCTTGCGAAATTACACTTTTTAATCAAAAATATCTAGCAAAAAGTTTAAAAACCGATAAATTATACGTTTTTTACGGAGTTATAAACAAAAATCTAACACGTATTACTATGAACTCGCCAACAATAGAACCATTTTCAAAAACATCTAGTAGAATTTTACCAATTTATAACTTAACGTCTGGTATTTCTCAAAATGATATAAGAAAAGTTACCTATCAAGCTTTGCAAAATACCGATATCCCAGATATTTTGCCTCAATTAATCAAAGAAAAATATAAATTTTCTGATATCAATAAATCACTGCAACAAATTCATTTTCCTAAAAATTTGAACGACGTGCATCTTGCCAAACGTAGAATTATTTTCGAGCAAATGTTCTTATATTTCCTAAAACTTCAATTTTTACACCAAGAAAAACGTCAAAATCTAGCTTTTAAACTTAAAAATGCTGATTTTTCACAAATTCTAGATAATTTATCCTACGAACTTACAAATGCACAACTTCGTTCTATAAACGAGTGTATTTCTGATATGAAAACAGGTTTTCAAATGAGTAGACTACTTCAAGGTGATGTTGGCTCTGGGAAAACTATAGTTGCAACTATTTTAAGTTATCTTGCCTGTAAAAATTCAAAACAAGTGGCATTTATGGTTCCTACTGAAATTTTAGCTAATCAGCATTTTGATGAAATTTCTGAACTTTTTACTAGTTTTTCTCTAAAAACCGCATTGCTTACAGGCTCTACTACGGCAAAAAACAAAAGAATCATTAAAGAACAACTAAAAAACGGAGAAATTGATATCGTTATCGGTACTCACGCTATTATTACAGATGACACCGAATTTAACGATTTAGGTCTCGTAATCGTTGACGAACAACATCGTTTTGGTGTTATGCAACGTGCAAAACTTACGGCAAAAGGTGAGAATCCGCATATTTTAGTAATGTCAGCGACACCAATTCCTCGAACTTTATCGCTGATTTTATATGGTGATTTAGAGTTATCAATAATCGACGAAATGCCAAAAGGTAGAAAACCGGTGGACACTTTTATAGTCGATGAACCAAAACGCAAACGTATGTACCATTTTATAAAACAGCATATCGACCAAAAAGAACAAGTATACATCGTATGCCCTTTAGTGTCTGAAAGTGAAAATTCAGATGCAAAAGATGCTGAACAATACTTTGAAAATATATGCAAACTTTTCAATAATTATTCAATAGGATTAATTCACGGAAAAATGAAATCCAAGGAAAAAGATGCCGTTATGGAACGATTTTCAGGTGGAGAAATTGATATCTTAGTATCAACAACGGTTATCGAAGTGGGCGTTAATGTACCAAATGCTACCATTATGGTAGTTGAAAATGCAGAGCGTTTTGGTCTTTTTGCATTACACCAACTTCGTGGTCGCGTAGGACGAGGAAGTAAGCAGTCTTATTGTTTACTTTTTTCTAGCAACAAAAGTGCACGCCTTGAAATTTTAACAAAAACAAATGATGGTTTTGAAATTGCACAAGAAGACCTAAAAATCCGTGGTGCAGGCGACTTCTTTGGTGTTCGTCAATCAGGAGCATCTACTATTGATATTTTAAGCGACGAAATGAACGTTAAAATTCTAAAATATGCTAATTTAGAGGCTGTTGACATAATAAATCGTGATCCAACGCTTGAAAATTATCCATATTTAAAGAAAATAATAGATGATGACCTAGTGACAAATAAATTAAATATTTTTACTTAAATGATTGAAAACGAGCGTAAAATATGGTATGATTAATCAAACAACTATAACTTTAGGAGGAACAGATATGAAAAACAAAACTGCTTTATTAGCTTTAGCTGGTGTTCTTGGTGCTATTGGCACTGTAGGTGTAGCTATTGGTATTAAAAAAATTAAATCACAAATAGCCGAAGATGAAATTCTAATAAAAGAAGAAGATTTATTTGCTGCAGAAAATGCAGAATGTTCGGTTGACTGCAACGAAGAAATCGCAGATGAAGACGAAGTAGCTCCTCAAACTGGTGGTTGCGGTACGGGTTGTTGTTGTGCTGGCGATAACAAAGTTTACGTCGCTGAAGAACCAACAGATAATGTTGCAGATATCGAAGACCTTAAAGAATTCGGTGTTCCAGATGAACTTATAGAAGAACTTGAAAAAGAAATCTAGATTTTCTTTCGGATTAATATTAAAGGATAGCATCAAAATTGATGCTATCCTTTTTTGCAATTTATGGTTGTTTGACGTACGACACGCTGAACCGTTTTAACGTCATCTATGCTGATTTTTTTAATGGTGGGAGCAAGCCCCCACCCTACATTTTACGATTTTTTGCACGGAAGTATTTTATAAATTAATATTAAGCTCAACCGGACAATGGTCGCTACCAAAATATTGATTTAAGATGTCAGCAGAAACTAAATTTTGCTCTAAGTCTTGCGAAGCTAGGAAATAATCTATTCTCCAACCTATATTTTTGTCGCGTGCTTGACGCATATAAGACCACCAAGAATAATGCTCTATTCTATCTGGATAGAAAAATCTATAGGTATCAATAAAGCCAGACCCTAAAAGTTCTGTCATTTTAGCACGTTCTTCATCTGAGAAACCAGCACTTTTACGATTGGTTTTTGGATTTTTAAGGTCAATTTCAGTATGTGCAACGTTTAAATCCCCACAAACTATTACCGATTTTTTCTCTTTTAGTTCTCCAAGATATACGCGAAAATCATCTTCCCATTTCATACGATAAGGAAGTCTTTCAAGTTCTCTTTTTGAGTTTGGTGTATAAACATTTACAAGGTAGAATTTTTCAAATTCAAGCGTAATTGTACGTCCTTCATTGTCATCATTACCTATGTCATAGCGTTCTGAAATAGCTTTCTCACGAGTAAAAATAGCAGTTCCAGAGTAACCTTTTTTATCTGCTTGTGCAAAATACTGATGGTACCCTTCCGTTGGGATTTCAGCTTGTCCTATTTGCATTTTTGTTTCTTGAATGCAAAAAATATCTGCGTTTAATTCGTTAAAACTATCTACAAAGCCTTTTTCCATACAAGCTCTAATTCCATTTACGTTCCATGAGATTAATTTCATATATTACTCGTCCTTTCAACAACTATTGCACCGATTATTCCTGTTAGCAGACCTGTAATAAGCCCTGAAACAAGTAAAAACGGTAAATAGTATATAATTTTGTCACTGCCTAAGTAAAAATAAGCAGCAATAATTTGACCTATATTGTGGAATAATGCACCAGTAATGCTTATACTGATAAGTGATAAGCATTGTACTTTTTTTATTAAAATCATTGCAAATAAGCTTAAAAAACCACCACAAAGACTATATGTAATCGTAATAGGGTTTGCAAAAAGAAATCCTGCGAGTAATATTCGCAAAAGATTTATGCAAAATGCAGATTTTATATCCATATTATAAAGAGCATACAGTACAACTATGTTTGACAATCCCAATTTTACACCAGGAATTGCAAAATTAAATGGAATTAACACCTCAACATAAGTTAAAATAAGGCAAAGTGCAATCATCAAGCTATACGTAGCAATTTGTTTACTTTTCATTAGCTCATCACGTCCACTTCACTGTAATTTTCTGCATCAAGATATACAATCACCTGATTTGGCAAACACACGATAGTTCCTAAATTTGAGCGAATTGCATAATGCTCAACGCACACTTGGTCTGGGCAATCTGCATGTTCCATATAAACTGTGCCATTTTCGATGACAACAATATTATGTCCAAGCTCGTTAATTTCAATTATCCTATCCTCATATAAGCTATATTCTCCATAAACTTCTCCCGCTACTTCGATTATAACCTTATCTGAGTTATGCTTGTAAGATACGAAAAAAAGCACAGCTACAAACCCTAGAATTGCAAAAACTAGAGCTGTTATATATATTATATCTGCTTTTTTAACATATCTCATAAACATCTACCTCAAAATTTATTCTCCGTGCTGTTGTCTGTGGAAAAAAGCTGAAACTGCTTTGTTTTTCAGCAAAATATAACCCGAGAACAAGTACCAAAGTGATAAAACTATCATAAATACTAGGTATATTGTACCACCAAACTCGATAAATGATTGATACCCAATTATAGTCAAAATAGTAAGTACTACACTGTTGAAAATGTATAGATATCTTGCAAAAGAAAAACCGAAATAAATACAAAAACTTATTGTTAGGTTGAATAATAATGCAAGTGTGCTAAATTCGATATATGCAGAAAAAAGTGCATATAATACGTCAATTACAACTACAAGAGTAACTATTTTGCGACCTTTTTTTGCAAGTTCTAATTGAGCCTGACGTTCAGCATTATTTTGTTTTTTAGGTGTTATGTTAGTTTGTTGTTTGCGTTTTTTCGTTTTTTTAGACATTTAAAATCCTCCCAAAGTTGTATTTTTCTGCGTGGAATTTTTTACGATGCGTTACGGAACGTCGAGGACGCCGTCCCCTACAGGGTGCATTTTTTATAAATCGTGCTAGCTCCCTACGTCAAAATCAAAGATTTTGCCACCTCCCTCGATGAGGGAGGCTTTTCCTTTGGCTCCCTCACCGAGGGAGCTGTCACCGCAGTGACTGAGGGAGCTTGCACGCATAATTGCAGTTGTATTTTACAGCACGGCACGGACGGAACACTGTTCGTCCCTACGGCTTATCTTCTCTATTGTGCTAAAAATTCATCAACAAGTGATGTATACCCAACAACAGAAATCGATGCGCTAGACACAACGTCAGTTTTACCCTCTTCGTTTAAATTAAGTCCTGATGTGCCTTGATGCGATAATATATATGATGCTAGGTCATTGAGTTGTTCGTGGATTAATGGTCCATTTTCAGTCATTACATATTCGCCAGCCTCTGATTGAGCAACTTTTGACGTTCCGTCTTCTGTTATTGCATCAAATTCTATCGCTAACATAGTTTTATCTTTATATGTAATCGTTGCTTGTGGGAAATATCCACCGCTAGCCACATCAGATTTTAAAACTGTCATAGAGGCATCAGATGCATCTACCATAGCTAAAATTTCATCTATCAAACTAACATATGGCATAACTTTTATTGATGCACTAGACACAACGTCTGTTCTGCCTTCTTCATTTAAATTAAGTCCTGCTGTAGAACCCGTTTGAACGATAAAATTCGCAATATCTTCATATTGTTCGTGAATTAATGCACCATCTTCCGTCATTATGTATCCACCAGCTTTTGATAAATCTGATTTTAATACACCTTCCATACTGATAGCATCTATTTGAACTTCAGTAATAACGCCATCGCTAATAAGTACTCTAGCTAATGGATAGTAGCCATTTGATTCTTCTTGACTGAAATTCAAGTATTCTCCGTCGATATAAATTGTGTTGACCGTTGTTGATGCAAGGAATGAAAATGCGACTGTTCCTACTGTAATAAGAGCTAAAAATATAATTCTAAAAACTCTCTTTTTCATAAAGTAACTTCCTTTGTAATTTATTTTTTGCTTAGTGGTGTTTTGTTTCCATCTGCGTCCATAACATAAGTGTTATCCAAAGTTTGACGAAGACCTTCACGGAAACCTTTAATATAATCAGCACGAAGTTTGTCACGTTCGATTACTTCTTCGTCTGTAAGTCCTACTGTTTTTGCTTTTTTTGCAAGTTCGTTAATTCTCAAAACTCTTTCGTCTATGCTCATTTTTTACTCCCATTTTGACCAAACGTCTGGCACAAAACCAACAGTTGCTAGTTTACCATTTCTAACGATTGGTGTTTTAAATAATTTTGGATTATCAAGTAATTTTTCTTCTTTTTGCTCATCATCTGCAAGATATGCAATAAAACTTTTCTCATAATCCTTAGATTTCGTGTCAATTAGGTTTTCAAAGCCACCTACAGCTCGTTTTACATTTTGATATTCACCATTGCTCATTCCAAATTTATCAAGTTCGATAAACTGAAATTTTATACCACGTTCTTTGAAATAACGTTGAGCTTTTTTTGTATCAAAACATTTGCTTTTTCCAAAAATTTGTATATTCATAATTAACCTCTATACACTATGCTATCACCCATAATAGTAGCTTTAATTTTTCCTTTTAGCGACATACTTCTATACGGTGTGTTACAAGCTTTTGAATAAAATTCATCATAAATTACATTTTGATCTGTAGAATACACAACGATTTCAGCTTTGTGCGATACTTCTAACGATTTATTTTGTAAATTATAAAGTTTCGCAGGGCCTACAGTTAATTTTTCAACCAATTCCATAGTTGTAAGATATTCTGACAAATACGTATTGCACACTGAAAATGCAGTTTCTAATCCAGTAATTCCAGATGGAGCTTGCAAAAACTGACGTGATTTTTCATCAATAGTATGAGGAGCGTGGTCGGTTGCTATCATATCAATCACACCGTCTTTTAAACCTTGAATTAACGCTTGACGGTCTTCTTCTGCACGTAATGGTGGATTCATTTTAGCATACGCTCCATATATTTTAACATCATCTTGTGTTAACGTCAAGTGATGTGGTGTCACCTCTGCGAAAATATCTGCACCTTGCGCCTTGCCGAATTTGATAAGTTCAACACTTTCTTTTGTGCTTAAATGTTGAAAGTTCACGCGTGCTTTTGTAGCAATAGCCAAAGATACATCACGTGCAACCGCAACTGCCTCTGATTCTGGAGTTGCGCCTTTTATGTCTAAAAATTCAGTATATTCACTACCAAAATTAACGCCAGCATCGTAAATTAAATCCAAATCTTCTTCGTGAAGGCTGATTGGCATTTCTAATTCTTTTGCCATTTTCATAGACTCAAGACTTGTTTTCGAACTACGAATATACACACCGTCATCAGTAAATCCAACAGCACCAGCATCGCGTAATTTTTTAAATTCAGTGATATTTTTTCCGTCAAAACCAGTAGTAATAGTAGCACATTGAAGTACATTTATTGCAACTTTTGCGTTACGCTCCATAATAGATTTTAAGCGTTCTTCGTTATCTATCGTTGGAATTGTATTTGCCATACAAACAACAGTTGTAAAACCTCCGGCTGCAGCAGCTAATGCACCAGTTTCAACAGTTTCTTTTTGCTCTGCACCAGGTGTTCTAAAGTGAACGTGAGCATCAACAAATCCTGGTGATACAAATAGACCTGTCGCGTCAAAAGTTTCACAATTGCAGTTAATATTTTCTGAAATTTCACTGATAATTCCGTTGTCATCAACCAAAATATCAAGTTTTTCTTGAGTTTTCGTGTAAGGATCAATAATTGTTCCGTTTTTTATTAGTAACATAGAAGTCTCCTTTTTTAATTTTGTTTTGGTATCGATATTTATAACGTTGGGTTGGGTTTCCACGCCCAACCGTTCGCCGTATAATAAATTTTTATCAATTATTTTTTGAATGGTGGTATTTTTTGTGCGTAACGGGACGTCGAGGACGCCTACCCCTACAAAGTATTTTATTTTTACGCAAAAATGTCTTACACAATTGTAGGGGCGGTCATTGGCCGCCCGTGACACGCAATAAATTTTGTGAAAAACATTAGATTTATACACGAAATATAACGGGCGAACAATGTTCGCCCCTACAGGGTGCGTTGTTTTTAATTAATTTGTTCGAATTTTATTTCGCGCACGGGACGTCGAGGACGCCGTCCCCTACAGGGTGCTTTGATTATATCAGTTTAAAACCAAGCAACAATCCACCAAATAAACAGGCAAATTTGCAACGTGAAAATAGTTGGTAAACCTATCATAAATCGTTTATGTAATGTTTTATGGCGAATTTTTTGCATAGTTAAAAACTCAGCAAGTGCGCCACCTAATGCTGCAACAATAAATAAACTTTTTTCAGAAATTCTGCGTTTATTATTTTTCGCATAACCTTTATCTAGGAAAGTCAAAATTGGAGCTATTAAGCTCATAATTGCAACAAAAGCTAGTACAAACCATAGTACATCAAGCTTTGTTACCTGTAAAACTACGTCATTTGCATTCTGAAACATATTAAATCCCCCTATATTTTTCTTTTTTAAACGACAATTTGCCATCAAGTGCAGATTTTACTTGGCGTATCATAATATCTTTATCATAATTTAATGTGCCTGAAAGTGATAAATAGTTTGACGCATGATTTGAGCGAAACACCGTGCCTTCGCAGTCTAGATTTTCTAGCAATAATAAAGTTTCACGTGCAACATCTTGTGGTGATAATAATTCAAAATCACCATTTAAATAGCGACGTTGCATCTCTGTGCCATCTTCAATCATAAGCGTTAAAATACCGATAAAATCTGGTTTCATACGAGAAAATGCTTTGCCTGTATCGACAGCGTGTTCCGAGCATAAAGCCTTACCACCTAATCCAGAAATCGCAGTAACCGACAGCAAAATCCCTGCAGTTTTAACCATTATACCAGCACGCACGATTTCATCAGCCGTTTCGCCTTTATTAATATCTCGTAAAATTTGCTCATTACCAGACTCTAAACCCATATAAACCATATATAAACCAGCTTTAGCAAGCGAATTTAATTGCTCTTGAGTTTTAATCAAAATACTTTTTGGCGAACCATAACTAGTTACACGTTTGCATTCTGGGAAAGTTTTTTTAATATATTGCAAAATTTCAAGCAAATGCTCAGTTTTCATCATCAAAGCGTCGCCATCTGCTAAAAAAATACGCTCTACATACGGATATTGCTTTCTTGCCCACTCAAAATCTTTAATTACATCAGAAACTTTGCGAATTTGAAAACGTTTTTCTTTGTACATATCACAAAAAGTGCATTTATTATGCGAACATCCGATAGTCGCTTGAACTATTAAACTACGTGCCTCTGAAGGAGGTCGAAAAATTCTGCCAAAATATTGCATTTATGTTACCTCTTTTATAATATTTAAACTCTTAAATCAAGTGCCATAATTATATGTTCAAAACCATCTTTTTCAAAGTTTTCACCTTGCACAAATCCTACTTTTTTATAAAATCCTTGCGCGCGATAATTTTCTTTGGCTACTCTAGCTACTAAAGTATCTTTCCCCATTTTACGATAAATACTCGAAAGCTCACCGATAAGTTGAGGCGTTAACCCAAGTCCACGAAAACGGTCATTTACTATAATATTACCTATATATCCGATATTTTCAGTAGAAATTTCCACATCTGCGCTCGCAACACCGATAATATTATCTTGTAACATAGCAAAACACATACAATTTGGGTCAATTTCAAGCGAACGTTTACATTTCCCTAGATATTCTTCACGATTAAATTTCTCGCTAGTGCCATACGCAATTTGGTGAAATTCTTTTATGTAATCACACAAAATATCAAATTCCGTGTCAATTTCAATCGGTCTGAACCATAAATTTACGCCCATTGCAAGCTCTTCTTCGGTCATTTCATACCATTTTTTGCTTTCAAATGGATGTTTCATACCTTCAACGTGACTGTTGTCATTAATATATTCGTCGGTTAATTTGCCATTTTTATACACAAGTTTTGCAACAGCTGTATTATCGCACCAACCGATAGCTTTGAGGTCATTTAGTGCTAAACCTTTAATTTTATACAATAAATAACGAATTCCAGCTCCGTGAGAGGCAATTACAATGCTTTTTCCATCATTTTCGCTTGCAATCTTGCAAATTTCATCGAATAATCTATTCGCAACCGTAGTTGGACTTTCACCATCTGGTATTTCACAATTTTCTGGTGTTTTGTTCCACGCATACTCAAGTTCTGGGTGTTTTTTCGTCAAATTCGCCCAGCACGTATCCTCTAAAATCCCCATATTAATTTCACGAAGATTTTTTGAAGTTGTAACGTCCAGACCTTTAATATCTGCGATACTTTTCGCCGTTAAAAAAGCTCGTTTTAGATCACTTGAATATACAGCATCAACGTCTATACCAGCAAATCTTTCAGCAAGTTTTGGAAGTTGCGAAAGACCAAAAGGCGTTAAATTACTATTGAATTGACCTTGACAGCGTTTGTAAATATTGCCTTCTGCCTCTGCATGGCGAACTAAGTAAATAGTTGTCATTTTATACCTCAACTGAGTTTATTATGTCTTTAATGTCTGAAATATTGTTATTTTTCATAAATTCTTGCATTTCATCTATGATTTTAATAGGAGCGTATGGGTCTACGAAACACGCAGTACCAACAGCTAAAGCATCAGCACCAGCCATCATCATTTCAATAGCATCAGCGCCAGATGAAATACCACCCATACCAATGATTGGAACGTTTACTGCACGACGAACTTGATACACCATACGAACTGCCACTGGGAACACTGCAGGGCCAGATAAACCACCCATAATATTGCCTAAAATTGGTTTTCTTTTGTTAATATCAATTCTCATACCAAGCAAAGTGTTGATAAGTGCAACAGCATCAGCGCCTTCAGCTTCAACAGCTTTTGCAATCGCTGTGATGTCTGCAACGTTTGGAGAAAGTTTTACGATAAGAGGTTTTTTAGCATATTTTCTAGCTTCACGAACAACTTCTGCAGCCATTTCAGGGATAGTACCGAAAGCCATACCACCAGCTTTAACGTTAGGGCATGAAATATTCATCTCGATTAAATCTATGTCAGCATCTGAAATTTTTTCTACCATACCACAGTATTCTTCTACAGTATTACCAGAAATATTTGCAATGATTTTAGTGTCAAATTGACGTAAAAATGGTATTTCTTTTTCGATAAACGCATCGATACCTGGGTTTTGAAGACCTACCGAGTTTAAAATTCCTTGTGGAGTTTCTGCAATTCTTGGAGGCATATTTCCTTGACGTTCGTGTGGAGTTAATCCTTTAACGCCGATACCACCAAGTTTTGATAAATCATAAAATTTTCCGTATTCGTGTCCAAAACCAAAAGCGCCAGAGGCAGTTGTTATTGGGTTTTTAAGCTCAACGCCACAAATATTTACACCTAAATTCATTAAAATACCTCCTTCGCATTAAAAACAGGGCCATCTTTGCACACGTGTGCGTATTTTTTCACTGGAAGACCATTCTCTGTAGCGTAAACTTCGCAAGCACAAACTAAGCAAGCGCCAACGCCACAAGCCATACGTTCTTCAAGCGATACTTGACAGAAAACGTTATGCTCGTCAGCAATTTTAGCGATAGCTTTTAGCATTGGAGTAGGACCACAAGAGTATACAGCAGTAGCAGTTGCGATAACGTCTGCTAAAGCGTCTGTAACAAAACCGTGACGGCCATAAGAACCATCGTCAGTAGTCACGATTACCTCTTTGCAAGCAGATGCAAATTCGTCTTCAAGCATAACGAAATCAGCGTTTCTAAAACCGATAATCGCAGTAGCATTTTTTGTGTTTTTAGCCGATAAAAGTAGTGGAGGAACACCGATACCACCACCGATAAATACTGGGTTTTCGCCAGCTTTTGATAAGTCAAAACCGTTACCTAGTGAGCCTAAAATATCAAGTTCATCACCGATTTTAACTTTTGAAAGCCAGTCTGTACCTTTGCCACGCACTTCAAATATAATAGAAATCACGTCACCATTTACGTCAGAAATACTAATCGGACGACGCAAACTAAACTCGTTTGCAAGTTTTATATGCACAAATTGTCCAACTTGCACATTGCTCGCCATTTCAGCGTGCGAAAATTCAATTTTAAAAGCATATTTCGATACTTTTGAAACATTTGTAACTTTTGATAGTTTTATCATAATTACCCCTCTTTATATTTTATAATATATATCGTCATTCCATTTAAAAGCATTTGTGTCGATATATTGCCATATTTTTTCGTATTCTTTTTCATTTCGGATAATGTGGTCGTGGTATGAGCGTTGCCAAATTGAAAAACCTAATTGTTTGGTTATCTTTCCTTTAAATTGTTGCATAATTCGTGGAATTGTAGGGGAGACCTGAGGTCTCCCGTTTGCACCACTATTATCCAACCTTATAATCATATGCACATGATTTGGCATAATTATGTATTTTTCAACAATAACCTCACTATGATAATAATTAGGTATTTTTTGGATTTCATCCTCTATTATTTTTCCGTATTCGAATATTATAATATTCGGGAGACCACAGGTCTCCCCTACGTTTTTTTCGTCGCCATCGGTTATTTCACCTAATATGCATTCGTGGTTTTTCACGCATATCGTCACAAAATACGCACCATTTTGGCTATAATCATAACCTTGTAATCTATTTATTTTTCTTGTTTGTTTTGCCATTTCACCATAATTTCGCACATCAATCTAAACATACCCCAACCGATTATTCAGTTGGGGTATTATTTATTTTAAACCAAATTAATATCAATCATTTCACAATGTGTAATATCGGTTTCGCCTGATAGACAATCTACAAGCGCTTTTGCTGTGTCTAATGATGTTAAACATGGGATAGAACGTTCAACGCATTTACGTCTGATTATAACAGATGCAAGTGCTGGATTTCTACCTTCTCTTGAAGTTGAAACAACGTAGTCAATTTTGCCACTTTCGATAAGCGTTCCTACGTTTGGTGCATCTTCTTCTAACTTGCGAACACAGTTTGTAGCAATCATATTTCTGTTGAATGTTCTTGCTGTACCTGATGTTGCATAGATATCAAAACCTAAGTTTGAGAACATTTCTGCAAGCTCAATAGCCTCTTGCTTATCTGTATCTTTAACAGAGAAGAATACGCCACCTTTGTCTTTCATTTGGAAACCAGCGCCAAGTAAACCTTTGAATAACGCTTCTCTAAATGATTCTGATACACCTAAAACTTCACCAGTTGATTTCATTTCAGGGCCTAATTGTGTATCTAAGTTGTGTAATTTTTGGAATGAGAACACTGGAACTTTTACTGCATAGTGTGGTTTTTCTGGATATAAACCAGTTCCGAAGTCGAAATCAGTTAATTTTTGACCTAACATACATTTTACAGCTAAATCTACCATTGGGATTCCTGTAACTTTTGAGATGTATGGTACAGTTCTTGAAGAACGTGGGTTTACTTCGATTACATAAACTTCGTGATCGTAAATTACAAACTGAATATTGATGATACCAACAACTTTAAGTGCTTTTGCAAGTCTTGTTGTGTATTCAGTGATAACACGTTTTAATCTGTCTGAAACCGTAATTGTTGGATAAACTGAAATACTATCGCCCGAGTGAACACCAGCACGTTCTAAGTGTTCCATAATACCAGGGATAAGTAAATTTTCACCGTCGCAAATTGCGTCAACTTCGATTTCTTTACCCATCATATATTTGTCTATTAAAACTGGGTTTTCTTGGTGATTTCTAAGGATAATTCCCATAAATTCTACAGTTTCAGCATCGTTATATGCGATTTCCATACCTTGACCACCAAGTACGTAAGATGGACGAAGTAACACTGGATATCCTAATTTATTTGCAGTAACTAGTGCCTCTTCTACAGTAAATACTGTATCACCAGCTGGACGAGGAATGTCACAGATTTCAAGGATTTCATCGAATTTTTCTCTATCTTCTGCAGCGTCGATGCTAGATGCTTGCGTACCTAAAATTGGAACACCTAATCTATCCATATGCGCTGCAAGTTTGATGGCAGTTTGTCCACCGAAACCAACGATAACACCGTCTGGTTTTTCGATATTGATGATGCCTTCAACGTCTTCTGGAGTAAGTGGTTCGAAGTATAGTCTATCTGATGTGTCAAAGTCAGTCGATACTGTTTCTGGGTTGTTGTTTACGAAAATTGTTTCATAACCTGCCTCTTTTAGCGCCCAAACAGCGTGAACACCACAGTAGTCGAATTCGATACCTTGACCGATTCTGATAGGACCAGAACCTAAAACAAGTACTTTTTTCTTGCCATTATCAGGTTTTGTTTCTGTTTCTTCGTCGAAAGTTGAGTAGTAGTATGGTGTTTCTGATTCAAATTCACCAGCACAAGTGTCAACCATTTTGTATACTGGGTAACGTTTTGCAACAGTTAATTTTTTGCCACTCATACGTTCGATAACGCTATCTAAGAAACCTAAGTTTTTAGCTTTTAAGTAGATATCTTCTGTAATTTCTTCTGTTTTAATTACATTTTCCATATCAACAATAACTTTAATTGAGTTTAAGAACCATTCGTCAATTTTTGTGATTTCGTGAATTTCAGAAATTGTAGCAATTCCACGTCTTAAAGCCTCAGCTACTACGAAAATTCTTTCTTCGTCGATTTTGTGTAAATCAGCAAGAACTTGTTCATTAGCTAAACTTGTAAATCTTTTGTGCTCCATACAATCGTAACCCATTTCGATAGAACGAACAGATTTCATTAAACCTTGCATAAAGTTTGTTGCGATTGACATAACTTCGCCAGTCGCTTTCATTTGCGTACCCAAAGTTTTTGTAGCGTACACGAATTTATCGAATGGGAAACGTGGGAATTTAACAACACAGTAATCTAAAGTTGGTTCGAAACAAGCGTAAGTTGAACCTGTAACTGCGTTTTTGATTTCATCTAAGCCGTAGCCAACTGCGATTTTAGCAGCAACTTTAGCGATTGGGTAACCAGTAGCTTTTGATGCAAGTGCAGACGAACGAGAAACCCTTGGGTTAACTTCGATTACTGCATATTCAAAAGATGTTGGGTGAAGTGCGAATTGTACGTTACAACCACCTTCGATGCCTAGTTCAGTGATAATATTAAGTGCTGAAGTTCTAAGCATTTGGTATTCTTTGTCAGCTAGAGTTTGAGAAGGAGCAACAACGATAGAGTCACCAGTATGTACACCAACTGGGTCTAAGTTTTCCATATTACAGATAGTGATTACGTTACCTTTTGAGTCACGCATTACTTCGTATTCTACTTCTTTCCAGCCTGCGATACATTTTTCGATTAAAACTTGGTTTACACGAGAGTGCATAATACCACTTTCAGCGATTTCAGCAAGTTTTTCTTTTGTATCAGCGATACCACCACCAGTACCACCTAATGTGTATGCTGGACGAACGATAACTGGGTAGCCGATTTCTTCAGCGAACGCTAAACAATCGTCAACGTGTTCGAAAACGTCTGACACGATGATTGGTTCGTTGATACGTTCCATAGTGTCTTTGAACGCTTGTCTATCTTCGGCATTTTTGATAGTTTCTGGGTTAGCACCAAGAAGTTTTACTCCTTCTTCAGCTAAAAATCCAGATTCTGCAAGTTCCATTGCAAGGTTAAGACCAGTTTGACCACCTAAAGTTGGAAGTACGCTGTCTGGTTTTGATTTTTTGATGATAGTTTTTAAGCTATCTATTGTAAGAGGCTCGATGTAGATTTCATCAGCCATAGCTTTGTCTGTCATGATTGTCGCTGGGTTTGAGTTAACTAGAATAACTTCATAACCTTCTTCTTTTAGCGCACGGCAAGCTTGTGTGCCTGCATAGTCAAATTCGGCAGCTTGTCCGATTACGATAGGACCAGAACCGATTACCATTACTCTTTTTATGTCTGTACGTTTTGGCATTATTTGTTCCCTCCCATTAGGTTAATAAATTTATCGAAAAGATATACGTTATCTTGTGGTCCTGGACACGCCTCTGGGTGATATTGAACAGAGAATACAGGATAATTTTTATGTTCTAAGCCTTCAACAGTTTTATCGTTTAGGTTTATGTGAGAAACTTTAGCTTTATCTGCTGGAACTGAGCTTGATACAACAGCGTAACCGTGATTTTGGCTTGTAATATAAGTTCTGTCATGTTCGATATCAAGCACTGGGTGGTTACCACCACGGTGACCGTATTTTAGTTTTTCAGTTGTACAACCGATTGCAAGCGATAGAAGTTGGTGTCCTAAGCAGATACCAAAAATCGGAGTGTTAGACTCGATTAATTTTTTGATATTAGCAATGATTTCAACGTTTTCAGATGGGTCACCAGGTCCGTTTGACAGCATAAAACCGTCATATTTACCGATAAGCTCATCTGCGTCAACATAACCAGAAAAAACGTCAACATCGCAACCACGAGCTACAAGTTCGTTTTCGATATTGTATTTTGTACCTAAATCAAGTAACGCTACTTTATGTTTTGCATTTTCAGCTTTAAGCGATTTTTTGTCAGCACGAGTAACAGTTTTTACAGCGTCTACAACAAGGTAATCTTGTACAGATTTCATATCTTCCTCTGTAATTTCTACACCTTCTGTATAAATCACGCCATTTACAACACCTTGTTCACGAATAATTTTAGTTAAACGTCTTGTGTCGATACCGTAAAGACCGATGATATTTTGTGATTTTAGGTAATCATCAAGCGAACCTTCATTTCTAAAGTTTGACGGAAATTCGCAGTATTCGCGCATTATAAAACCTTTTACCCAAATTCTTGTGCTTTCAGCATCTTCTACATTTACGCCGTAGTTACCCATAAGTGGATATGTCATTGTAACTATTTGACCGAAATACGATGGGTCTGTAAGTACCTCTGTGTACCCTGTCATTGATGTATTGAAAACAACCTCGCCAATGCTTTTTCCAGTCGCGCCTAAGCTATAACCAGAAAAAATTTCGCCTGTTGCAAGTTTTAAATATGCTTTTGTCATTTTTTCCTCCTAGATTTGAATTTCCTATATATTTTAAAGTGGTAAATTTTTGCCTAAACTATTTTATATTCGCAACGATATCATCACGCATTTTGATAGCTTCTGTACGAGCTGCTTCTTTGTAATCGTGACCATCGCCACCAGTTTTTTGCCATGCGCACATTAAACCACGAGATGAGTTTACAATTGCACCCAAACCGTCTTCGTTAAACGCATTTTTGATGTCTTTACCAGTAGCACCTTGAGCACCATAACCTGGAACTAAGAAATATGCGTGTGGAATAAGGGCTCTTATTGCTTTTTGTTCTTCAGGGTATGTTGCACCAACAACTGCACCAACTTCGCTGTAACCATATTTACCGATTGTATCTTGTCCCCAAACATTCATTTGGTCGCACACTTGTTCGTATAAAGGTTTGCCTTCCATATCTTTATTTTGGAATTCACCAGACGATGGATTTGAAGTTTTAACTAACACGAAGATTGATTTTTCATATTTTTTACAAACGTCAACGAAAGGTTTGATACCATCTGTACCTAAATATGCGTTAACTGTTGCAGAGTCAGCACCAAAAGGAGTATATTCTTTATCTCCAGCACGAACTGTACCTAAGTAAGCTTCAGCATAAGCAGTTGCAGTTGAACCGATATCATTTCTTTTAACGTCAGCAATTACATACATACCTTTTTTTTGGGCATAAGCAATAGTTTTTTTCAGAGTTTTCACGCCGTGATAACCTAATAATTCATAGTAAGCTGATTGAGGTTTTACAGCTGGAACGATGTCACACAATGCATCGATTAAACCTTTATTGAATTCAAGCATAGCTTTTGAAAGAGCTTTTAAACCGTCTTTTTCATCAGCATATTTTGCGTGGATAAAAGCTGGAATGTACTCTGGTCTTGCATCAAGTCCTGCTACTGTTGGATTATTTTTCTCTTGGATTTTCTCGATTAAGATGTTAATTGACATAATTTTCTACTCCTTTATAAATCTAAAAAATAACGCTAACCAAAAAAGGGAATAATACGCCCTTAAAAGTTAACGTTTAAATATAATTGTACCTAAAAACGAGGATAAATGATGATATTTTTTTATTAAGTTAATCACACACAACACTCCTACGTTTCAAATTGTCTTATTATATCACATATTTAAACGTTTGTCTATAGTTTTTGCATTTATTTATAAATATACTATTTTATGAATATTATATCATACTTTTTCAAGAAAATAAAGTGTTATTTTTGAACAAATTAATAATATTAGTTGAATTTTTAAATTTGTGATATTTTGTAATGCGTAACGGTGGGAGCAAGCCCCCTCCCTACATTTTTCGGCGTTTTAAAATATTAGGTGCAGATTTTTCATCTGTAGGGGCGATCACTGGTCGCCCGTCATACCGATACGTCCGTTTTGATTATAATCTGTGCAGATTTTATTGACGGGACGTCGAGGACGTCGTCCCCTAAATGGTGCATTGATTTTTAAATTGTGATGTCTTGTTGTGTGTCACGGGCGAACACTGTTCGCCCCTACGGTATGTTGTTTTTTCAAAATGGCGATATTTTATAGTGTGGTCACGGGCGAACGCAGTTCGCCCCTACAGGGTGCATTGTTTTTCACATAGAAATAAATTTATAACACCGTATCAAAATGTGCGTGGCACGAATAACGTAAGTTCAAGCACCGAAATAGGCGACTACGTGGTCGAGAAAATTTATCGATACCATTGCATAAGCGATAGCGAGTTGGAGTACGAGTGGTTAGGCGAACGGATGCCGGATTGCGTACAACAAATAAAAACATTACGCCCCAAATTTTGATAAATCTTTTCGCAAAAAGATTTCGTCTTTTGGATACTTTGGGACGTCCCAAAGTATCAGCCACGCGGCGAGCGACTGCCGAGAAAAAAGGTAGCACTAGTGGTAAGTGATTAGTGTACCGATAAAAAACATCTCCATTAATGAATAAAGTTAAAAGTAACCGAAAAAAAAGATAAAAATAAAAAGTCCCTTCGTCATTAATTGGGACAATAAAAAAACATTTTCGGACAAAAAAAGATGATAGGACTTAACCTATCATCTTAAAATATAAATTCAAATTAGAATTTTTTCTTTTTAGCACGTGCTGCCTCTGATTTTTTACGACGTTTTACACTTGGACTTTCGTAGTGTTCACGTTTGCGAAGCTCGGATAGCACGCCCGCTTTAGCGCAAGATCTTTTGAATCTTTTTAAAGCTGAATCTAGAGATTCGTTTTCTTTGATGCGGACTTCTGACATTCTATTCCCTCCCTCCGATGGTCAAAGACACTTTTCTAAATTTAATGCTATTATAGTATACCTTTTTTATCTCTAATTGTCAATAGTTAAACACTTTTTTTATAAAATTATTTTGCTGGTTTTACTACGATGTTTACAATTCTATTTTTTACAACAATTTCTTTAACAATTTGCATACCTTCGATAGCTTTTGCGATTTTTTCATCTGCTTTTGCAGTCAATAATGCTAATTCTTGGTCGCAATCTGTTGGAAGTTTAATAGTAGAGCGAAGTTTACCATTTACTTGAACTGCTATATTTATTGTGCTGTCCATAGTTTTTGCATCATCATATACAGGGAACGTTTCAAGAGATAACATCGAAGTTTGTCCTATTTCTCTCCATATTTCCTCGGTGATATGTGGTGCAAATGGATTTGCAAGAGCAAGTAAAGTTTTATATTCTGCCATATTTATGTCTTTTACTTCATTTAAAAGTGCCATAAGAGCAGCGATTGCAGTGTTGAATTTCAAGTTTTCGATGTCATCACGAACTTTTTTGATGGTTTTGTGCATTAAAACTTCGTTTTGTTCTTGATATTCATTACCTGCAGTGATTTTATCTTGCATAACCCAGATTTTATCTAAGAAACGTTTACAGCCGATAATTGAATTTGAAGACCATTTCGCAGTTTTTTCAAAGTCACCGATGAACATTTCGTATAAACGCATAGTGTCAGCACCGTATTCGTCAACGATTTCATCTGGATTTACAACGTTACCACGAGATTTTGACATTTTTTCGCCGTCGCCACCTAAAATCATACCGTGTGAAGTACGTTTTGCGTATGGTTCTTTTGTTGGAACTACGCCGATGTCGAATAGGAATTTATGCCAGAAACGGCTATATAATAAGTGAAGTGTTGTATGTTCCATACCACCGTTGTACCAGTCAACTGGTGTGAAATATTCAAGTGCATCTTTTGATGCTAATTCTTCGTTATTGTCAACGTCGATATAACGTAAGTAATACCAAGAAGAACCAGCCCATTGAGGCATAGTGTCAGTTTCACGTTCTGCAGGACCACCACAGTGTGGGCAAGTTGTGTTAACCCATTCTGTGCATTTTGCAAGAGGTGAACGTCCGTCTTCTGTTTGTTCGAAATCGTCAATCATTGGAAGTGTTAAAGGTAATTGACTTTCTGGAATTGCCACTTGACCACATTTTTCACAGTGAACAATTGGAATAGGTTCTCCCCAATATCTTTGACGAGAGAATACCCAGTCACGTAATTTATAGTTGATTTTTGGAGTACCGATACCTTTTTCTTCTAAGAAAGCGATGATTTTTTCTTTAGCATCAGCAACTTCAAGACCATTCAAGATATCAGAGTTTACCATTTTACCAGTCGCAGTGTTTGTAAATGCCTCAACTGAAATGTCACCACCAGCAACAACCTCGATGATTTCACAACCGAATTTTTGAGCAAATTCATAGTCGCGAGTATCGTGCGCTGGAACTGCCATAATAGCACCAGTTCCGTAGCTCATCATTACGTAGTCAGATACATAAATTGGAATTTCTTTACCGTTTACAGGGTTGATACCCATAACGCCAGCAAGTTTAACGCCGGTTTTGTCTTTTACAAGCTCTGTACGTTCAAATTCAGATTTTTTCGCACAGTCTTCACGATATTTAATAACTTCGTCTTTGTTTGCAAGTTCCCATTTGTCAACATATGGGTGCTCTGGAGCGATAACCATATAAGTTGCACCAAAAAGTGTATCAGGACGAGTTGTATATACTACTAAATCGTCGCCAGCTGTTGTTTTAAATGTAACTTCAGCACCTTTTGAACGTCCAATCCAGTGTTTTTGACCTAATTTTACACGTTCGATATAGTTAATAGATGGATCATCTAAATCGTCGATTAATCTGTCAGCGTATTTTGTAATTGCAAGCATCCATTGGTTTTTATCTTTTTGAACAACTTCAGAATGACAACGTTCGCAAGTACCGTTAACAACTTCTTCGTTTGCAAGAACGCATTTACAAGAAGTACACCAGTTTACAGCCATTTCTTTTTTGTAAGCCAGTCCTTTTTCGAACATTTTAAGGAAAATCCATTGAGTCCATTTGTAGTAATTAGGATCAGTAGTGTTGATTTCTCTAGACCAGTCGAAAGATAAACCAAGTGCTTTAAGTTGAGATTTAAAGCGAGCTACGTTGTTTTTTGTAACTATACTTGGGTGGATTTTGTTTTGTATTGCAAAGTTTTCAGTAGGTAGACCAAAAGCGTCCCAACCCATTGGATAAAGCACATTATAGCCTTCCATTCTGCGTTTACGAGATACAACGTCTAGCGCTGTATATGAACGTGGGTGACCAACGTGAAGTCCTGCACCTGATGGGTATGGGAACTCAACCAACGCATAAAACTTAGGTTTTGAAGTGTCCATTGTAGTTTTATAGGTTTCTTGCTCATCCCAAATTGCTTGCCATTTGCTCTCAATGGCTTTGTAATCATAAGCTTTCATAAAATAATTTTCCCCTTAAAATTAAAATTCTATTTTTTCAGCGGTTTCCCATAATTTTTCAAGTTTATAGTGTTCACGAACGCTTTGTTCGAAAACGTGAACTAGCACATAGCCAAAGTCAAGAAGAACCCAGCCAGTATCGTTGTAACCTTCTGTGTGATGTACAGGAAAGTCTTCGTCTTTTTTCATAATTTCTTCAACATAACCAGCAAGCGCACGAACTTGAGTGCTAGAAGTACCAGTTGCGATTACCATATATTCTGTTAGTGCTGTAACGTCAGATACTTTTAATACCTCGATGTTTTGTGCTTTTTTGTCGTCTAAAATCGTGACGATTTTTTTTACCATTTCCATTTATATTCTCCTTTGTTGGGTGTTTATTTTTTTATTTGGCAATGTTTTATTGCGTTGTAGGGGCGATGCCTAATACAAATTAAGCGACGTTATATCCTCTATATAAGGATTAAATTTTTCGTTTACAAGTTCCAAAATTTCCGTTCCGTTTGGTACGTAATATGAAACACCACTGATGTATTTTGCAACACCTGGTAGCGTTTGCGAATTAAGTTCGGTAATTTTCAGCCCGTTTGTGCCAAGCCAAGCAATTTCAGAAAGCGTTAAATCTGTTGTTACATTATTAAACACGCTAGTTGAAATGCTAGGTATTTTCAAAATAGTTGACATACTAAGCATTTGGTCTTTCAGCGTCGAAATAAAAGCTTGAGTTGCCTCAATTCTTCCTAAATCGCCTGTTGCATAGCCAGAACCGTTATTGTTTTTTCTAAATCGTAGATAATCTACCGAATTTTCGCCATCTAGCACTTGAAGTCCAGCTTTAATATCAATGTGTAAATCTTGCGTTGGGTCATCGTATTTCATATCAAATTGAACATCGACCTCAACACCACCGATTGTATCTATAATTTCAGCGAGTCCGTCAAAATTCATAACGATATATTTATCAGGCGTAAAGCCTACTAAATCAGCGACCGTTGCCATTGTGTGGTCAATCCCACGAACGTAAGCAGCGTTTACTTTTTTGCTATTTGTAGTTGCGTTACAATAAGTATCTCTCGGTATGTTCATCATCTCGACCGTTTGATTTGCCTTGTCATATGCTACCAAAACCAATGCATCGGTTCGACTTTCGCCTTCATCGGTAACTCCGACTAAAATTGTTATAAAATCATCTTTTCTATCAGCAGAAAATCCCGCTGTAGGGTCTGTTTCAGAAGAATTAACTCCTATATTTAGGTTTAAATCGCTAAGAGGGTTACTAATGCCAAAAGTTTCAAGTCCTGCGTTTATCACAATTCCAAACACTACGAACACGAAAACCAACGATAATAACGTATTTTTAATTCCCTTTTTGCGTCTTTTTCGTTTATGGCTAATTTCTTCTTGCTCAATCTCATCTATATAATCGGTTTTTACTTCAAACTCATTATATTCGTATTTTTTCATTAAATCTCCGTTTTTTTGCGTTGCTCGGTGGGAGCAAGCCCCCACCCTACGTTTGGGTGTATTTTGATATATTTAGTGCAAATTTTGTTGTCTGCACGGTACGTCGAGGACGCCGTACCCTACAAAATTATTTTTGCTCGTATAAGTAATTTCTAGCTTCGATTGTGTCTAAATGAAGTAAGTTTCCTTTTTCCATAATTTCTATAATCGTGCTATCTAAACAATATCTAAGTGCCTCATTTATGTCAACATAAGCCAATTTTCTCGCTTTTTGCACACCATCGAAAGTTCTATTTTCTTCAATATAATCTGCTAAATATACAATTTTTTCAATCAAAGTCATACTACGATGTAACGTTGTGTGGTATTTTATCGCACGATATACTTCGTCATTCATATTATACTCGTTTTTCGCAATTTCAGCAGCAGTTTTCGCGTGCAGCAATTTATAGCTGTTTTTTTCAATGTTATCAACTATTATACCATATTTTTCGCACAAATTCAACTGTTCTTTCTCGTTTAAATGTTTAGTAATATCGTGAATTAACGCTGCATTTTCAGCATCTTCAACATTTCCGTCCCATTTTATAGCCAGTTCACGTGCTGCTTTTATAACTCCCAATGTATGATTAACTTTTTTTGGTGTAATCTTTGACAAAACTTCTTCTTTTATTGAATTATCCATCACTTACTCCTTATATAAACCGTTTTTTTCGATATATTTCAAAATTTCTGGTTCTAGCAAATGGTTTGCCTGTAAAGAGCGAATCTCACTAGAAGAAATTTCGACTACATCGCTGTCTATAAGTTCGATTTTTATATTATATTTTTTCTCTAAATATTCTTTATGCGTTTTATTTTCATTTTTTAGATTGCGTTCAAGCACCGTTAATGTACAAAGCGATAAAATTTCCTCAAAAAGATACCATTTTTCAAACGAAACAAACGAATCTGTACCGACTATAAGGTAAAATTCGTCATTTGAGTGAATTTTATGGAGTTCTCTGAGCGTTTGTACGGTATAGCTCTCTCCACCAATTTCGATTTCTACGAGCGAAACCTGAGCTTTTTCTACATCTCGACACATAATTTCGCACATTTCAATACGATTTTCGGTGGTAGCAGTATTTTTAGGGAGTTTTTTATGTGATGGAATATTATTAGGTATAACAAGTACCATATCAAGCGACAATTTCTCGATACTCTGACATAATATGTTTTTATGACCTAAATGTGGTGGGTTGAATGTGCCACCAAGTATTCCGATTTTCATATTGTTTCTCCTATTTTTTGCTCAATATAAATTTTGACCAAATCTATTACAACTCAACGAATTAACGTAGGGGCGAACTGTGTTCGTCCGTCATTTCATTACGTCCGTTTTTATTTTATACAGACTCATTGGTATGACGGTACGTCGGGGACGCCGTACCCTACAGGTGCGATATTTTTTGACTAGTGATAATTCGTTGCTAGGCACGGACGAACGCAGTTCGCCCCTACATTTTATTACGTCCGTTTTTATTTTATACAGACGCATTGGTATGACGGTACGTCGAGGACGCCGTACCCTACAGATACGATGTTTTTTGACTAGTGATAATTTGTTGCTAGGCACTGACGAACACGGGTCGTCCCTACATTTTATAATCTAAAGTTTAATTTGTGGGTCTTCTTTCGCTTCTCTATAAATTACAAATTTTGAACCTACAGCAGACACTTGTTCTGCATTTAATCTTGTTGCAACTTCTTCCAAAGCCTCTTTTGCAGATAACATTGATGTTTCTAGCACTGTTACCTTGATAAGTTCACGGTTTTCTAGTGTTTTATCTAAACTTTCGATAAGTGCATCGTTAATGCCGTTTTTACCAATTTGTGTTACAGATTGAAGTCCGTTTGACATTGCACGTAGCACAGCCCTTTGTTTACTTGTTAGCATAATTTTTCTCCTTAAATTGTCTATAAAATTCTTGTAACGCACGTCCTCTATGGGATATACGATTTTTTTCGTCTTTTGTTAGTTCTGCAAAGGTTTTGTCATATTCTTTTACATAAAAAAGTGGGTCGTAGCCAAAACCACCTTCTCCACGCATTTCATCTAAAATTTCACCATAACTTTCACCATTCGCAACAATTTCTTCGCCATTTGGTAAAGTTAGTACAATGCTTGACACAAATTTCGCCGTTCTATCAGTTTTACCTTGCATCTCGCCAATTAATTTTAGGCAACACTCAAGTTCACCATCAGCATATCTTGCAGAATAAACACCAGGTCTGCCATCTAGCGCCTCAACACAAAGTCCACTATCGTCTGCAATAGCTGGCATATTTAACGCTTTACACACTGCTTGCGACTTAATACGTGAGTTTTCTTCGAAAGTTGTACCAGTTTCTTCGATTTCATCTGTAAATCCACATTCTTTTGCTGTAACTATAGTAACGCCAAGTTCAGATAAAATATCCGAAAGCTCCACTACTTTTTTAGGATTTGCACTTGCAATTACAATTTTCATTAAAATTCACCTATAACTTTAGCTTGCTCGCGAATTAATTTTTGCACACCTTTTTTACCTAACGATAACATTTTATCCATCTCTTTTTTCGTAAACGGACGCTCTTCACCTGTACCTTGAAGTTCAATAATATCTCCGTTTGACGTCATTACCACATTAAAATCAACTGCTGCGTTTGAATCTTCTTCGTAGCATAAATCTAAAATTGGTTCATCTTGATACACACCGGTACTAACCGCCGCAACACAAGCTGTAAGTGGCATTCTTCTGATTTCACCACTGTCAACCAATTTTCTCATAGCAAGAGCAAGTGCCACAAAACCACCAGTAATTGATGCACAACGTGTTCCACCGTCAGCTTGTAAAACGTCGCAGTCTATAATGATAGAACGTTCACCCAATGCCTCTAAATCGGTAACACTACGTAAAGCTCGTCCGATTAAACGTTGTATTTCAGTACTTCTTGGTGATAATTTAAGTTTTGATATATCACGACGATTTCTAGTGTTCGTCGAGCGAGGTAACATAGAATACTCAGCTGTAACCCAGCCTTTGCCCGTACCTTTAACGTGTGGTGGAACCGAATCTTCTACCGTTGCGTTGCATAAAACCCAAGTGTCACCCATTTGAATTAGCACGCTACCTTCGGCGTGTTTTGTAAAATCTTTAATAATTTTAACTTTACGCATTTCATCGTTTCGTCTTAAATCTGGTCTTGCCATTTTCATTGCTCCTTTTATGTAAAAATCTTATTTATCTTTATTTTTATTACGTTCTAATTTTGGTCTAACAAGTATATAAATAGCAATTAATACTTGTACAATAACAAGTGCATTTATTCCTGACTCAGAGAAATTATCCCATGCTAAGTAAAAACAAAGTATCGAGCATACTATATTAATTGCTGAACTTTTTAAAAATTTGTTCATAATAATTACCTCTTTCGTTTTTTTATGTGAATTTCTTGCGTGGCACGGACGGACACAGTTCGCCCCTACAGATTATTCAAAAATCGCTTTTACAAAATCATCTTTATAAAAATCGATTAAATCTTCTTTTGCCTCGCCAATACCAACAAGCTTAACTGGAATACCTAATTCTGCCGAAATCGGTATAATTATACCACCTTTTGCTGTTCCATCAAGCTTTGTAAGGATAATCCCTGTTAGATTTGTAACTTTTTGGAACTCGCGAGCTTGATTTACTGCGTTTTGTCCTGTTGTTGCATCTAAAGCAAGTAAAGTTTCTTTTTTGCAGTCAACCAAATTTGTAGCGATAATACGCGACATTTTTTCAAGTTCTTGCATTAAATTTTGTTTATTATGTAATCGGCCAGCTGTATCTATAATTATAACGTCAGCTTTTTTTGCTTTCGCACTAGCTATTGCATCATAAACCACTGCCGCAGGGTCTGCACCTTCACCGTGTTTTACTATATCACAATTTGCACGCTCTGCCCAAATTGTAAGTTGTTCTGCCGCAGCTGCACGGAAAGTATCCGCCGCGCAAAGCATAACTTTTTTACCTTCGTTTACATATCGAGTAGCAAGTTTTCCGATTGTTGTAGTCTTACCAACACCATTTACTCCTATTACCATTACTATAGTAGGCGTAGTTTCAAGTTCAATGCTCTCGTCAGCGCACATCATTTCTGATAAAATTTCACAAAGCAATGCTTTTAAATCTTCAGAAGTTTCTATTCTTTGAAGTTTTGCACGTTTTTCAAGCTCATTGCGACAATTACTAGCCACAACAGGACCTAAATCCGACATAATTAACGCCTCTTCAAGTTCATCAAGCATATCGTCGTCTATTTCATGAAAACTAGCAAAGACTGCATCAACCTTTTGAGTCACAGCTTGCGATGTTTTTGTTATCTTTTCTTTTATTTTGCTAAAAAAACTCATTTGTTACCTCTTTTGCTATATATTTAATTCGGGAATTTTTATTTATGTGAAATATATCAACGCATTTCGTATGGGCGAACTGTTTTCGTCCGTCATATTGCGTGCATTAATTATTGTTTTGTGCATTTTTGTGCGTTTTTGTGCGTTTTTGTGCGTTTTTGTGCGTGGCACGGTACGTCGAGGACGCCGTACCCTACGGGGTGCGTGGTTATTTTACGTTGAAATATTTTGTTGTGCGTAGGCTCCCTCCGTCAAAATCGAAGATTTTGCCACCTCCCTCTAAGAGGGAGGCTTTTCCTTTGGCTCCCTCTTAGAGGGAGCTGTCACCGCAGTGACTGAGGGAGCTTGCGCCTTTTTTATTAAAAGGCACGGGCGAACGCAGTTCGCCCCTACAGTTATAAATCAATGCCTAAAATATTATTCTACCACATAAATGTTAACTTTTGTAGCTTTTTAAATCAATTTATTTAAAATATGAACCGATTATTTTAAAACGTTCGCAATTTTCTTTGATTTTTTCAATCAAATCTCTAGTTTTTTGTTGTTCTAACGGTGCTGCTATTTCAATATAGAAATAATATTCCCAAGGAACTTCTGGAATTGAACGTGATTTTATGCTTTCTACATTAAATCCTTCATTACCAATAACGCTTAAAACTTTCGCTAAATTACCAGCACTATGGCTCGTTCTAAATGTAGCATTAAAATGCGTTCCTTTTTGGTCTAAGCTATTTTTAAGCACAACAAAACGAGTCGTATTATAGCGACTTGTATTAATATTTTCTTTGTAAACTTTCAGTCCGTAAATTTCTGCAGTTTCTTTTGATGCAACTGCTGCAAGCGTTTTATCTCCACTTTCAGCTACAAATTTTGCCGCTAAAGCTGTATTTGCATATGGTTTTTGCATAAAATCGAACTGAGACAGATATTCTCTACTTTGCATTAGTCCCTGCTCGTGAGAATATACTACCTTAATATCAGAAATATCTGCATCTGGTAAAATAAGCAGATTTTGGTCGATTTTAAGGTCGTACATACTTTCAATATAACAATCGTATTTTGAAAGCAAGTCAATAGTATCTCCGATTTCGCCTGTAAACGAATTTTCAAAAGGTAGTACACCTTGAATTACTTCGCCATTTTGCACAGCTTTGAAAACATCTTCAAACGTTGCATATGACCTACCAGAAAACTCTGGGAAAATCCTAGTGCTTGCAATATGTGAAAATGCACCTTTTGTGCCTTGGTATCCAACAATATTTTGATTTGCGACAACTTTTTGGTATTTTTTTGAGTTATCCATCACATATCTAATAAAGTCTTTATAATATGGAACGTAAATTTCGTTTTTTATGTATTTCGAATTCTTTTCAATTACAAAATCCTCACGTGAGGCATCAAAAATCGGAAGTCCATTTTCCATTTTGTGACTTATTACATCAACTACAGCGTTCATTCTTCGTTCAAATAAATCTGCCATCTTCTCATCAATTTCATTTATGTCTTGTCTAGCCTGTTCAAGTTTATTCATAGTATCACCTCTTATTTATAGTTATTATAACAAATTTAAAATATTTTGTATATATCTTATTGCAAATTTAGACGTCCTAGTGTATAATTTATTCATTATCAATTTAAAGGAGTGAAGTCAGTGAAAATTACGATTAATTTGGCACATAAAAGTTATGACATTTTAGTTGAAAAAGATATCCTTCAAAGTATCGGCCGATATTTTAGCTTGGATAGAAAAGTGTTAATCATATCAGATGAGGGTGTCCCTTCATATTATTTAGATACAGTCTATAGTCAGTGTGCAAGCGCTTTTAAATTCGTCATTCCACCTGGCGAAACTTCAAAATCACTTAGTACACATCAAAAAATATCTGAGTTTATGCTTGAAAACGGATTTTCGAGAAAAGATTTAATCATAGCGCTTGGTGGCGGAGTTGTTGGCGACTTATCAGGTTTTGTAGCCTCAACTTATATGAGAGGAATTGAATATATCAGCATTCCTACTACTACGTTGTCGCAAATCGACAGCAGTATCGGTGGGAAAACAGCAGTAAATATGGGTACATACAAAAATATGATTGGTGCATTCCACCATCCTAGTATGGTTTTTGTAGATACAAATACTCTTAAATCTCTGCCAAAACGTCATTTTTATAACGGTTTAGTCGAAGCACTAAAAGCTGGGATAATTTATGATACTGAAATATTTGATTTATTCTTAGACGATGATTTCGAGCAAAATACAGACACAATTATTTATAAATCTCTTTTAGTTAAAAAAGATGTTGTCGAACAAGACGAAACAGAACAACATATAAGAAAAATCTTAAATTTCGGACATACAATCGGTCATGGCATTGAAAGTTTTTATAATTTTGAATATTATCACGGTGAATGTGTTGCATTAGGTATGATTCCTATGATAAAAGACAAAGCAATCACTGAAAAAGTTATAAAAATCCTTGAAAAAATGAACATAAAGTCACAAGTTCCATATGATATCGAAAAAGTTTTTGAAATCGTAAAACACGATAAAAAAGCTAATAAAAATATGGTAACCATAGCTACAGTAAGCGAGCTTGGAAAATGTGACTTAGAAAATATCAAACTAGAGGAACTTTTAGGCATTATGAAAGGAAATTAATTATGTTAAGTAATTTAAAGATTTCCCTTTTCGGCGAATCACACGGCGAGGCTATCGGTGCTACAATCGAAGGCTTGCCATGTGGCGTAGCGCTAGACTTAGATTTTTTACGTTCTCAGTCTGAACTTCGCAAGCCAAAAGGTAAAATATCAACAAAAAGACAAGAAAAAGATGATTTTAAAATAGTTAGTGGATTTTTTGACGGTTATACAACCGGCTCTCCCCTAACTATTTTAATTTTTAACGAAAATACAAAAAGTCGCGACTACGACCCATCAAAATTACGTCCATCACACGCAGACTATACAGCTTATGAAAAGTACAAAGGTTTCCAAGATTATCGTGGTGGTGGACATTTTTCTGGACGCATTACAGCTCCACTTGTACTAATCGGTGCAATTTGTCTACAAATATTAGCTCAAAAAGGCGTTTCAGTCGGCTCGCACATCTCAAAAACTATGAATTTCCAAGATGTACCATTTGCTGAGGATTTAAATGAACGTTTAGAGCAAATTAAAACACTAAACGAAACGTATTTCCCAACTATTTGCCCAGAAACTTCAGCAAAAATGCAAGAAATGTTGGAAATCTGTGCAAGTGAAGGTGATTCACTCGGTGGAATCATCGAAAGTTGCATACTAGGACTAGAACCAGGAATTGGCGAACCTTTTTGGAACTCAATTGAAAGCGTACTAGCACATTTGCTGTTTTCAGTTCCAGCAGTTAAAGGAGTTGAATTCGGGCTTGGTTTTGATTTTGTAAATCATTATGGCTCGCAAGCTAATGACGCTTTATATGTAGAAAACGGTGAAATTCGCACAAAAACTAACAATAACGGTGGTGTAAATGGTGGTATATCAAACGGTATGCCTATTATGCTTAAAACTATGATAAAGCCAACGCCATCAATCTATAAAGAACAACAAACCGTAGATTTTGCGACAAAAGAAAATATCACGCACCAAATACACGGTCGCCACGACCCATTTATAGCACATAGAGCCAGAGTGGTCATCGATAGTATGATTGGTATCGGTATTTTGGACTTATTAATGTCAAAATACGGACATGATGTGGTTTAAATTAGACGTGTAAGCTCCCTCAGTCATTGCGATGACAGCTCCCTCGACAGGGAGCCAAGGAAAAAGCCTCCCTCTTAGAGGGAGGTGGCAAAATCTTTGATTTTGACGGAGGGAGTTTACGCATAATAATAAAATACCACTAAATAAAAAACAATGCACCCTGTAGGGGCGAACAGTGTTCGCCCGTGCCATGCAAAAAATCTGCACAATTTAATTTTATGCGTACGCAACGATTTTGACGGACGAACACAGTTCGCCCCTACAACGCTATAAAATATTTCCACGAAAAAACCAACACGCCGTATGGGACGACGCCCTCGACGTCTCGTGCCACATAAAAAAACATCACACCAGTGTAGGCTGGGGGCTTGCTCCCACCGTCAATAAAATCTGCACAGATTACAACAAAAACGGACGCATTGGTGTGACGGGAGACCACAGGTCTCCCCTACAACGCTATAAAATATTACAACAAAAAACAACGCACCGTATGGGACGACGTCCTCGACGTCTCGTGCCACATAAAAAAACATCACACCAGTGTAGGGTGGGGGCTTGCTCCCACCGTCAATAAAATCTGCACAGATTACAACAAAAACGGACGTATCGGTGTGACGGGAGACCACAGGTCTCCCCTACAGAACATTAACAAAAACAATCTCAAATTACAGGAGAATCTAAAAAATGATTATTACAATAAAAAAATTAGCTACTCAAGAAAGTATAGATAAAATGATTGCAGAAATGGCTGCAAAAGGCATCGAAATGCGTTGCTTAGGTGGCGTTGAATACCGTCCTTACGGTCTTATCGGTGACACTTCTTGTCTAAGCTTAGATCATCTAAAAGCACACGATATCGTTGAAACTGCAATGAAAATTTCTGAACCATACAAAAAAGCAAGCCGTCGTTTTCACCCACAAGATACGATTATCGAAGTTGGTGGAATCAAAATCGGTGGTAACGAAAAAATCGCTATTATGGCTGGTCCATGTAGCATCGAAGGTGAAGACCACTTCTTTGACGTTGCAAAACACGTTCAAGGTGCTGGCGCTTGTATGCTTCGTGGTGGTGCTTACAAACCTAGAACTTCTCCATACGCTTTCCAAGGCTTAGAAAAACAAGGCATTGATATTATGTGCGAGGCTAGAGAAAACTTCAAAATGCCTATCGTATCTGAACTTATGAGCATAGATAAACTAGATGAATTCGTAGAACACGTTGACATTATCCAAATCGGTACTAGAAATATGCAAAACTTCGATTTGCTTAAAAAATTAGGTAAAATTCGCAAACCAATATTATTAAAACGTGGCTTTGCTAACACTATCGAAGAATGGCTTATGAGCGCTGAATACATAATGGCAGGTGGCAATGAACAAGTTATGCTTTGCGAACGTGGTATCAGAACTTTCGAAAAATACACTAGAAATACTCTAGATTTAAGCGTTATTCCAATCATCAAACAAAGATCTCACTTACCGATTATCATCGACCCATCGCACGCTACAGGTGACTGGTCGCTAGTTGAATCTATGAGTCTTGCGGCTATCGCTGCCGGTGCTGACGGTCTTATCATCGAAGTTCACGATGAACCAGAAAAAGCAATGTCAGATGGTCCACAATCTCTAAAATACAAAAATTTCGAAGAAGTTATCAGAAAAGGCAAGCAAATCGCTAAAGTTATAGGAAGGGATATGTAATATGACTGTTAAAATCCACCCTACTCGCGTTACTGGTGCTGTTAAAATCCCACCGTCAAAATCAATGTCTCACCGTGCAATTATTTGTGCTGCTCTTGCAAGTGGTACGAGTAAAATTTCAAATATCGCATTTTCAGAAGATATTTTAACTACAATCGAGGGTATGAAAGCTCTTGGTGCTAAAATCGACTGTTTTGACGACTATGTTATCGTAGATGGCATTAAAAACTTTGATTCTTTATATGAAAATAAAGTAAATTGCAACGAATCTGGTTCAACTTTACGCTTTTTTATTCCGATTTTCTCTCTTACTAACAAAGAAGTGACTTTTTTAGGTAAAAATCGTCTACTAATTCGTCCACAAGCGATTTACAATGAAATTTTCACAAGTCGTGGCCTTGATTTTTCTCAAGATGATAAAAAACTTACCATAAAAGGTAAACTCCCTGCAGGTAGATATGAACTTGCAGGCGATGTTTCAAGCCAATTTATCAGTGGTCTGCTTTTTGCACTTCCAATGCTTGATGGCGATAGTGAAATTCACGTTAGCGAACCTTACGAATCGCGTTCATATGTTGATTTAACTATGCAAATGCTAACAGATTTTGGTATCGACGTTAAATATACTGATAATAATACGCTGTTTATCAAGGGTAATCAAAGCTACAAAGCGTGCGACCACACCGTTGAAGGTGACTTCTCACAATTTGGATTTTTCGCAGTGCTTGGTGCTATAAATAATACGCTAATTTGCGAAGGTTTACGTCACGATTCTAAGCAAGGTGACAAACAAATGGTGCAAATTTTAAAAGATTGTGGCGTTGATATTTCAGAAACTCATTCTGGTTACCGTATTAGAAATTCTAAGGTAAATGCTGTTGATATCGACCTTAAAGATTGCCCAGATTTAGGTCCAATCTTAACGGTTTTATGTGCTGTAGCTGATGGAAAAAGCACAATTTTCAACGCTGGACGTCTTCGTATTAAAGAATCCGACAGAATTTTAGCTATGGAAACCGAACTTCGCAAATTCGGTATTGATATCAGCTCGACTAACGATGTTATAACGATGAATGGACAAAACAAATTTAACACCGATGATATAACTTGTGGACATAAAGACCACCGTATCGTAATGGCGTTATCTGTTCTTGCAACCATTTGTGCACAGCCTGTGGAAATCACCGAGGCTGAATATATCAAAAAATCTTACCCTAATTTCTTCGAAGATTTAGAAAAACTTGGTGTTAAGGTGGAAAAATCTTATGAATAATATTCTAATTGTAGGACTTGGACTTATCGGTGGTAGTTACGCAAAAGGTTTATCTGAAAAAGGATATTTCGTGTCTGCGATTGATACAAACCAAAGCAGTATTACCTATGCACTTGAAAATAATATCATCGCAAATGGTTCTACTATCGTTGATGAAACTATGATTGCAAACGCTGATTTTATAATTTTCGGTTTATACCCAAAAGTTATGATTAAATGGATTAATGAAAATCAAAAATTCTTCAAAAAAGGTGCAGTTATCACCGACGTTTGTGGTGTCAAAGCTGGTATTGTAGATGCTGTTGAGGCTATTTTACGTGATGATTTATACTATGTAAGCTCGCACCCAATGGCTGGTAAAGAAGTTTTTGGTGTTGAAAATTCCGACCCAGAAATCTTTAAAGTTGCAAACTTTATCATCACTCCAACCGAACATTCTCATAAAAAAGCTATCGAAAAAGTAGAAAAACTAGCTCACGAGCTTGAATTTGCATCAATTTCAACGCTTACACCTGAAAAACACGATGAGGCTATCGGTTTTTTATCTCAACTCACTCACGCAATTGCTGTATCTTTAATGAACTGCAAACACGATGATAATTTCGTGAAATATACCGGTGACTCTTTCCGTGATTTAACAAGAATTGCTATGATAAATGAGCATTTA
>JAWXUP010000073.1:0-11741 GCA_044426345.1 Clostridia bacterium
GAAGATATTAAAATGACATAAAATTAGTTAACCCGTCTCAGGAAATTGAGGCGGGCTTTTGTTTGGTGTTCAAGTTGAACACTTTGTTTTTGTCAAGGTGTGCTTGGGGTTACCTTGACATTTACTTGTACAAAAAACTTACTAACTTTTTTAGTTTTTAAATGCTGTAAAAATAAAAAAATGTCTAAAAATGGAAATTTCAAACGATTTAAAAACCGATGATATCCTTTTTAGACATACATTATGGTTGCGGAGGCCAGACTTGAACTGACGACCTTCGGGTTATGAGCTACTAAAAATTCGAAAAACCTAGTATTTATGCTGGTTTACGGTACTTTTTAGTCCATAATTTCAAGAAAACCCGAAGGTTGTGTCATACGTTGTCCACTGTCTGATGTCGTATAATGGGTCAAGTTATGGGTCAAAATATTTTTGAAATTTTGTATGGATCAGAAATTGCGTGGGGGTAAACAAAGAAAAACATATTTTTATTGTGCGTTATTAAGTTCATCTATTTTAGATTGATAATATTTGATTTGTTCTTCTTTTGAGTGGTTCTGTTCATTGTAGGTTTCCAAAAGTTGCCTTAGATGTTTCTTTATAATAGGTTCGCCTATTAGGTCTATTGTTTTTTCATATTGTAATAAAGCTTCTGCACTTAACGTATCTCCACTTGCCAATTTATCACGTATTTCAATTATCTTTGAGCGAGCAAATTCCCCCATTGTATAATCCATGAAAAATTCATTTTTAAGAATCATATGTATGTTTTGACCAAAAGTTTCAATAAAGCATTTTCGAGATATTATTTCCGCATTTTCCCGCTGTAGTAAAATTATATTTTCTTTAGGTATATCACTTATTATAAATGGAGAATGAGTAGCAATTATAATTTGAAAAGATTTATCTTTATATTGAGATAAAAACTCTATTAGATTTGAAATAAACTGCCTACACATCTCTGGGTGCATATTTCGTTCAATCTCATCAAAAATAAGAATGTATTCTTTTTTTCCTTCTGTGTAATTAGAAATTTGCGAGTCAATTTCTGCGAACATATCTATGTTGAACAGTTCACCATCACTGAAATATTCGAATTTAGAAGACAAAAAATTTGGCAAAAGGAAAACTTCTTCATTCACGGGGTAAATATCTAATATTCCCTCGAAGACATGTCTAAATTCCTCTATATCCGAATCTTTTTTTAATGTTATTAAGAAGGAATTTTCAAATATTGAGTAATCTATTTTATGTTGTTTTGCACTCTTAAAGAACTCTTCTAATAAATGCATTGACCTTTTAAATCCGTCAGAAAAAAGTTTTATATTAGTATTGGGATTAGTAACTTCTTTTAATATAATATCGTACAAATCAAAATAATATTGCTTAAATTCGTCCATATTACTAATTGTTTTATATTTTTCTGAAAAAGCATTTAAAAGTTCATTTTGTTTATCTGGAGATTTAAAAGTCTTTTCTATAGTATTATATCTCAAATAATTATGCATAATGTTCAAAATACATCTATCTTCAAGCGTTAATTTATCATTTTCTTTATCCGAGTGAAAACTTTTTAAAAAAGGTGTATAAATGCTAGCTCTTGAACTTCGAATTTGGTATGAAAGATTCAACATATATTCATTATCATTATATAAACTAGAATCACATAAGTTCATCTGATTTATTAAAAATTTTATTCTTTTATATACAGAATTTGAAGAAAGATTTGCTACGCGCCTTTTTACCGATAGGACATCCTCATCATCATTATCATATGATGATCGGTTATGTTTAAAAGATATCACCGAGCAGTTTTTATCTGTTGCAATGTTTTTGTAATCGATAGTATCTCCCAAGAATTGAAGCTTTTTATTTTTATTTATAAAAACTCCCGAAAACCAAGATTTTTCATTATAATATGAAATATCCTCTTTTTTAAAATCTTCTAGGATATACTGATATCGTTCGACATTACAACTTTCAAATATAAATAAATTATCATCATTGCCTTTACCTATATAATATATCATAAAATAATTACTTACATATTCTTCGCAAAAAGAATCACAACCATCAGAAGATTTAAAAGGTTTTCTCTCTTTTTTCTTTATTTCATTATTGTGACGTCTATCAAATATCCTCTTTCCGATTAAATCAACTAATGACGTTTTGCCTGTTGCATTCTTACCGACAATAGCAGAAATGTTTAATATATTATTGCCATACATATTCGGAATATTATTTTCTATTATTTCTATAGTCTTTTCATTTTCATCATATTTCACAGAAAATTTATTCGAAAATGAAATATCTTGAGGTTGGAAATTTCGATATTTATCAATATGTATATAAATTAACTCCATAACTACCTCCTATCTAAAAATATCAAGTTGTTTTAATAAATCCATTTTAAATTTACCTAACGATTCATTGAGCAAATCTTCTTCTGAAAGCTCTTTTCCAAATATTAATGTTTTTACATCACTGGAATTTAGCAATCCATTTAATTCATCAATATAACATTCGTTATATACACGTGCTGAATTCAAATAGTCAGCTGCTTTGTTTTTCAATTCTTTATAGCGCTCTTCTATTTTAAAAACATCATTAGACTTACTAACCTTACTATTTTTTGACTCAAGTGATATTATAACATCACTTGTATGAGTTTTACTTCCTGCCTCAATAATATTTGAAATTTTAAAATAACCATCTTTACCAAAATTATTAAAATGCGGATGAACGTGAGTATCCACTTGCATATCTATAGAGCCTTTCAATCTACTGTTGCAAATTTGACAGGAAGGTACGAAGTTATATAAACATAAAGAATAGAATGGATATAAGCTTTTAGGATAAAAGTGATCTAAATCAGCCGAAGCACTCTTTTTTCCATTTTTATCAAAATTTATAATATAATTCATATTACAATATGGACATACAGAAATATTCATATTCGAAATTATGATATCTCTATTTTCACTACTTAATTTGTCATAATTAAATGCATCTAACAAGTAATTATAGTTATTGTAATATTTTTCATTAAATTGTCGGCAAATTAAGTTCGAGTTTCGTTTAGATTTTACCCATTTAGTAGTTGGTAGATTTAAAAAACTTCGGATTTCCTCATCTTGCATGGAGTTCCCAGTATGAGAAGATATGCTGAATTTATATTTAAAATAATCTGAAGAAATTAAAAATCTATAAATATTCTCATCAGTAATATCTAAATTTGTGCTTTCTGGGGTAAGTATTTTTATAAATTCCGGATTAATTTCTCTTACTATTTTTTTAGCAATATTTTGAAAGATAGATTTTATTTCATGGGTTATATAATTATCTTGCAAATTAATCTTAATCATTTTTTCACCATCTCATCTCAACAAATCCTTATCATAATCAGCAATGAAAAAAACGCAAGTACAAAGAACGAATATCTCTCTATCTGCTTCCATTTTTATGATTTGCGAGCTTAATACTTTCGATAAATCTGGATAGTATGTATACTCTGGATTTTGAATAATATTATTTGCTTTTTGTAAATTTTGCAATATTATTTTACTCATATCACAAATATTATCGCCAAGTTTTCTTGGGTCAGAGGTATATCGAGATACAATTTGCTTATATATTGCAAGATCATCGACACAAATAGTTCGACTTATATAATTTTCATCATTAACACCTTTTCTGTGAGAAAATGCTTCTATCATAGGATAATTCAAGTATAATTTACCATTATCTGTAGACTCGCTGAAATATTCTGCCATTTCAGATATTTTTTCATATGAATACAGCGAATCTTGTGGGTCTAAATCGAAAATTAAAATAATATCTGAATATTTTCTATCAAATATATCAGCTTTACTTTTGTCATGCTCTTTTAAAGTTTGCAGCAAATCTAAAAATTCAGTATCTTGATTATGAAACATCTTATTATATAGCGTATAGATATTAGTGTTGTATGAAACAATCTCAAAAACATCGTCTAGGTTATAGATTTCAAATAGGCGTGTCATTAAGCGCATATCAGTTTTAGCACCTTCAACTAATACCAAAATGTTTTTACTGGCCATAAAACTCACCAGCCATATAAAGTTTTTCTAAATTATGTCCTTCACGAAGTTCTCTTCTAGTTGCATCAGCTATATTAACTAATTTTTCTGGACTTAATATAAAGTAGCAATCTGGACGCATAATTCGATTGGTTAACAAATTGGTGTTATGAGTTGTAACGATAGACTGTGTGGTTGGCATTTTTTTAAGTAAATTAATGATAATTTCTGATAATTCGTAGTGGTAATATGCATCAAATTCATCTATATACATAAAAGTTGCATCAAAAGATGTTTTATACCAATAGAAAAAAGTATATAGTGCTTTTGTTCCACTAGAGGCAACATTGAAAAACGGTAGTGGTTTTTTGTTATCAAAGTATAATTTTTTATTTCCATCTGTATCTTCTTTGACAACTAGCTTTTCATTAATTCCTATTTTTTCAAGTAACAATTGAAATTCTGATAACGTTTCTTGTTCGAAAATGTAGGTAATATAATCGTCACTATTTTTTTTATACCCTATATATCTGTTTTCATCTAAAGTTCTAAACCAAAGCATTTTTGAGATATAGCTAACAAATTTATATAAAGGGTGCTCTTTTGAAAGTGCAGTATTGTTTAATGCATATCTTAGTATAGACCCATCGCTGAAAAATGAATAATTTAGCGTAGGTGCTAATTCTTTAAGACCAGTGTAATAACCTGCTTGAGCTACATAATTATGGTGTAGTATCAATTCATCATTTAACAATAGTTTTTCAAAGATTAATTCTCTTGCATCTTTTTTTGCATAAGTATATTCTATTTTGTCACCATCAAAGTCAAAAATATACTTAAATTCGGCTTTATCAGAATTTGTGTTTAAATAATAATCATATAATTTAGGTCCAATATTTTTATCTACTAAGTGAGCTGTTATGTCTAAAATTGCAAGTCCTAAATTGCTTTTACCAGTAGAATTTTTTCCGTACAGTATCATATTTTTGACTTTATTAGAAGCGATACATTCTGTATTAAATTTATAATCTCTTACATTTGAAAAGTCAAGTTCGATTTTTTCTTCAAAACCTTTAAACCCTTTGACAGCGAAATATTTAAGCATAATACAACCTCCAAAATATAGTTATAACTTTATTATACCATAAGTAAAAATGTTTGCTTGCAAGGACATTTTTACGCAGCCGTCAATAACACAGTTTTGCGTTAGCAAAAAATGGCGACAGCCAGAATACTTTTTTTGCAAGTATTCCTGTGTATATTATACCTTAAATCAAACAAAATAGTCAAGCATATCCGTAAAAAAATTACGGATTGGTTGTATTGAATGAAATTTATTTTACATACAGGTCAAATGCTCAAAAATATTGACATAAATCAGTGTTGCTGATAGAATAGCAATATAGAACAAAAACTTTTAACTATTAAGTTTTTAATAGAGTGGTGCCTGCACTGCTCTATATTTTTGATTTTAGCACCTATCTTTCGATAGGTGTTTTTTTATCGTTATGCTAAACTTTCTCTAGCTATTCCCACACTTCTGTGATATAGCATAATTTGACAAAAAAAGATATGCGATACAAAAAAGCAACCGACTGCGTAGTCGATTGCAATTATATTAACTTTTGATAATCTCTTTTACCGTAAAAAATATGAAGAACGTAAACCGTTTTACTTGCTTCGTCTATTCGATAAATCAAAACGTAATTTTTGACAACTACTTTTCTGTATCGCAATTTATAAAGTCGCTCATCTTGGCAATATTCATATATTTTAGGGTTACTTTTTAACATTGCATAACATTTCTCGACTTCATCAAGAAAATTTGTTGCCGCTATTGGATTTTTTAAATTGCATGATATATACAAAACAATTTCATCAAGTTCTTTGCTTGCAAGAGATGTAATTTGTAATTTATACATTATATTTTTCTCTGAGTGCCTTCATACTTTGCTCTGCATCTAGCACGTTGCCTTCCCTGATTTCATCTTCTGCTAAAGCAAGTTTAGTGTATACATCTAGCATTGCCATTTTTTCTTCGTAAACATTTACGTCCATAATAACCATTGAACCATATCCATTTTTTGTAATATAAATCGGCTCTTTTGTTTCACTACACATCGCAGAAATCATAGCTGTATTTTTCAAATCTTTAATAGGGATAATTTGTGGCATTATAAGCACCACCTTTCTATGTGATTATTGTACCATAATTATGACATAATAACAAGTGAATGTTTATAATAAATTTTATAATTCTCAATTCTACGTGCCAAACAAGGAAAACTGTAACCCTTAAAGCACTGAAAATCTTTAGAGGGTAGTTTATAGAATTAAACAAAAACTTTCTCTAGCTATTCTCACACTTCTGTGATATAGTGTTGTTTAACAAAAAAGGAGGTACGCTATGAAAAAACTAACTCTAGAACAAATCTACTACGGTGACGAGTATAACATCTACGGAAAATGCCTTGCAGAATTTATTATGCAAGACAAATCCGACACTATCGCTGTAACAAACGACGATTTGATGAAACTGTTTCGACTGACCGTTAAATACACAGCACAAACAACTATACAAATGATAAAACAAGGTGACTTTATTTCAGAATTAGAAACTGAGATGAAGTCACTTTCTGTATTAGAGAGAGGTGCGAAATGAGTATAATTGAAGAACTATTTTTCGGTGACCTTGATTTTAATTCTATATCATCAGATAATAAAAACTACGTTCAAGCACTTGCAAAAGTATGTGAAAACGAAGAAATTTTATGTAAAATATTAAGCAAACACGAGAAAAAGTTATTAAACGAGATGATAAACAACTTCGATACATTGACTGGCGAAACAGCAGTATCAAACTTTGTAACAGGCTTTAAAATTGGAGCAAAATTTATCATTGAGATAATGTGCGATGATTAATTCAAACTGCAATTCTACGTCGCCAAACAAAGAAAGCTGTCGCTACTCATAACGCAGTTGCTCTTCATAGGGTAGTAAATCACATTAAGCGAAAAAATTCAGTTTAAGCGATGTTTAACAGCGTTGTGAAGGCTTAAATCGACTGTACTAAAAATACTTAATTTACAAACAAAAAGAGTGATTTTGCTATTGCATTTCTACACGATATGTGTTATAATTAATTTACAGGGTGAAACCTGAATTAAAAAAAGCCATTGGGGTTACAACTTGTAACCTCATGACTTGTGGTGGTCGCTAAAGCAACCTAAACGCTTCGTTAGCTCGACCGCCATGAGTTTACAGTGATGGTGCTGTTAAGGCTTGCCATATGTAACTTTCCTTTGGGGAAAGGCTATAATGGAGATTACCATAAAATATGGAAACGCAGATGTTAATGTATCGCACGAGGTATCAGACTTTTTAGAAACCGATAGAAAACGTCAGTCAGCAGAAGAGCGAAGTGACCGTCGTCATATAAGTAGAATAGATTTCGAACAGAAACCGATAGCCACAAAAGTACCTTTTCACAGCGACCCAGTCTTTGATGAAGTAAATAAAAAGATGACCCTTGAAAAATTGAATAATATAGTCAGTTCGCTAAAGCCTGATGAACAAGAGTTGCTAAAGCTATATTTTTATGAACAAAAAAGTATGCGAGAAATTGGAGTTTTAATGGGAAACGTTAGTAAAATGGCGATTTCAAAGCGACTTAATAAATTGCTATCCAAAATGAGAAACCTTATGTAAATAGGGTTTCTTTTTTTGTGTAAATAAAATAATTTACAGTCATTGGTTTACAAACCGTCTGCGAGTGTCCTATATAGTATAGGGATATTTTTTTCGCATAGATTTCACTTGAATTTTTAGGTCTGATGCGTAAAATTTATCCCTATTTTTTTAATCTAAAAAACAACTTACAACGATAAATTTAATCTGAGACAAGGAGAATTATTATGACTAAAAATGCTATAAAAAATTACTTTCCATTGCCGAATGAAATCTTCAATCTTGATTTAGAAACTGGTGAAATCGCAGTTTATTCTTACCTTCTTTTTTGTGAAAATCGAAAAAATTATACTTGTTATCCAAGCTACAAAACTATTGGAAAAGCTATAAAAATGAGTTCTAACACTGTTCGCAAGTACGTAGCTATGCTCGTTGAAAAAGAGTTAATCAAAACCGAGCAGACAAGCGTTTTCACTAGAGATGGTCTGAAAAGAAACGGAAATTTGCTATACACGATTTCACCAATCAGCCACGCTGTCGAACTTAAAAATACAAGGCTTTTACTAAAGATTGAGCGTGAAACCAAAGAAACGAAAACTGCTAAAAAAGTCGAAAATGCCGAGAAAAAGCAAAAAGCAGGATAAAGAGTTGGCGTCAAGCACCGCCACCTCAAACGACATATGCCAGCAGTGCTGACAGAAAAAACAACGCTTTAAAACGGATTTTCGAAAATTAGTTACGTGCTGTAATTAGGGTCAAAAAATCCGTTGTTTTACACTTTGCAGTCAAACCTACACAAAACGCAGTAAACTGACCTAAATTTAGGGGTCAATGCCTAAAAAGGAGATAAAAATGAACGATAAACAAAAATTTGCGTTGTATTTAAGCAACGTTTTAAAAGAAGAACTAAAACTTAGATTTCGCGAGGACGGAAGTCGAAGTCAGACGGAATTTGTCGCAAATGCACTTAAGTTTTACCTTGATTTTTTGAGTATAAACAAAGGTAGCACGTACCTTCCGACAGCGATAAAATCTTGCATAGATGGTCGAATTGGTACGTTTGAAGATAGAATTTCATCGCTACTTTTCAAGCTGTCAGTTGAAAATGATATGATGACAAGTCTGCTGATAGACCAGCTTGATATGGACGAAGAATATTTGAGAAAACTTAGAATTAACAGTATTTCAAACGTTAAAAAGACCAATGGTAGACTTAGTATTGAGCAAAAATTTGATGAAAGATGTGATGAATAATGTCAAAATTGATAGTTAAAAGTCCGTACATTAAAAACACTTCAAAGTCAAAAATGAGTGGTCATATGAAATATATTGCCACTCGTGATGGCGTTGAAATTATAAAAACCGAGCAATATTTACAGTACATCGCTACTCGTCCGAGAGCCGAAAAAATCGGCAATCACGGACTTTTTGGTGATGATAAATTTGTTGATTTAAAATCAGCTATGGCTGAACTTGATAACTACGATGGCAAAGTTTGGACGCACATATTTTCTCTAACAGAGCAAGATGCTACACGATTGGGATACACAAATCATCAATCTTGGCAAAATCTTTTAAAAACCAACCGAAATGAAATCGCAAAAGCTATGAATATTCCACCAGATAATTTTCGTTGGTACGCAGCATTTCACGCTGAAAAAGGTCACCCACACGTTCATATGATGGCGTGGTCTAGTAATGAAAAAGAAGGATATTTAACCAAAACTGGCATTGAAAAAATTAAATCTTCGCTAACAAATGACATTTTTAAACACGAGATGATTCAACTTTATGATGAGAAAACTATGGCACGTGACAGCCTAAAACAACGCTCAACCGACACGCTTAGAAATATGATTCGCGACATAAATAACGGTATCCCGAACTGCCCTGAAATTGATGAAATGATAATGACTTTGTCGAAAAATCTAAGCAAAACTAAGGGCAAAAAGTCATACGGATACCTAAAACCTGCTGACAAAAAGCTTGTAAATTGCATAATGGACAGCTTTCAAAATATAACTATCATCAACAAAAGCTTTAAAGAATGGCAAGAGTTACAGTTGCAAATCAATAATTATTATAGCTCTAAAGAGGCAGTTTTTAAGCAATTATCCGAAGAAAAGGCTTTTTATTCTTTAAAAAACACGATAATTCAGCAAGCTATAAATATACAGAAATTTACTTTTTCAATGGAGGCAGAACCAACATTCCAATCGATTTTTGACGATGATAAAGCTGATTTTACTTATCATGAACTTAAAAAGGCGATAAAAAGTGACAGGTTTTATCTCGACTATCGTGATGAGTGTGTCGAAAAGATGGAAAAACTGGCTGAAGATGGAAATGCTTTTGCGCAGTATTTTATGGGACTTGAGTACCAAAAAAGCGAATTAGTTTTGCCAGATGTTAAAAAATCTGCGTATTATATTGAACTAGCATCGCAACAAAATTATCCACTAGCGCAGTTTGAGCTTGGTAGGCTTTTGCTTGCAAACGATACCGAAATTCGTGATATAAGCAGAGGTGAAACGTGGCTTGAAAAATCAGCAGATTTAGGCAACGAAAGCGCAATAAAATTTCTTGCACACGAATATTTAACTGGTGAAAATCTCGAAAAGAGTGTTGATAGTGCTATAAATTTATATAAAAAACTGGCTGATAGTGGCGATGATTTTTCTCAATATATGCTTGGAAAATTGTTGTTTTCAAATGATGACGTTGAGCAATCTATGGAGTATTTGAAACTCTCAAGCGAGCAAGGAAATCCATATGCAGAACTTTTTTCAAGCAGAATAGAGCAAAATATAGACCCTTGTGCTACGCTTGCAACAGCCTGCGTTTTCGCTAGTCTTGCTAATTTATTCAGCGATAACACACAAAAGATTGAGCAAAAACAAAGACCTAAAATGAGCAAAAAAGAATTTATTAAACGTCTTGAACGCAACAACGGACACGTCGTGCAAGACCAATACGAGATGGAGGGATACTAACCTATGTTTAAAAATTATGATGAATTACCGATAATGCTTACCGTATCAGACCTGTCAAAACTGCTTGGAATCAGTCGCGCTGGCGCTTATGATTTAGTACACCGAGAGGATTTTCCAACGCTGAAAATCGGCACTAGAATTATCATTCCAAAAGACAAACTTATAGACTGGATAGACAAAAATATGCAGAAATCTTGTTAGGTTTGGTGATAGATATTTACTAACAAAAATGGTATTGTTAGTGTTGAAAAATGAGAAAAGGAGTTGATTTTATGTCAAAAAGACGTGCAAATGGCGAAGGAAATATCCGAAAACGTGCTGATGGACGTTGGGAAGGTCGGTACACTGTCGGCTATCACCCAGAAACTGGAAAGCAAGTTTTCAAAAGCGTTCTCGCAAAAACGCAAAGCGAAGTTAAACGGAAATTAAAGCTTGCGATTGAAAAAGCTGAAAATGTTGACACATTCAAGTCGGAGAAATACACACTAGGTGCGTGGATGGAAATATGGTTTGAAAACTACGCAAAAATCAAGGTGCGACCTAGTTCGCACGCAACTTACAAAGGGTATATTAAAAATCACATCAAGCCAAAAATCGGTAAGATTAAGCTAAGTAAATTAAGTTCACTCGACTTGCAAAAATTCTACAAACAATTACTCGAAGATGGTCGAATTAATCGCATAGAAAGTCAAAACCAAGCAAAAGGTTTAAGCGCAAAAACAGTGCGAAATATACATCAAATTATATCGACTGCGCTTGATGTTGCAAAGTCGCAAAAGCTGATTATGACAAATCCCGCTGAACATTGTGCATTGCCACGAGTTGAGCATTTTGAAATGAAAACACTGACTGTCGGTCAACTGGAAAATTTCTTTAATGAGGCTAAAAAATCTGGTGTATTTGAAATGTATTACGTCGAAATTGTAACCGGACTAAGACGAGGTGAATTACTCGGACTAAAATGGTCAGACATAGATTTCAAAGACAAAATTTTACGCATAAG
>JAWXUP010000074.1:0-11492 GCA_044426345.1 Clostridia bacterium
ACAAGCTGTGTTTTCGTCTTTTGGATACTTTTGTACGCACAAAAGTATCAGCCACGCGGCGAGCGACTGCCGAGAAAAAAGGTAGCACTAGCTGTAAGTTGCAAAGGCACAAAATAAAAAATTTGTATATTTTAAAGCATATTCTGAAAATGAGTTTTTCGACAAGATTAAGGGAACGTAAAAACGTTCCCTTGATTTCTACATTATTCTTCGTAGCTGATACTTGTATCAATGCCAATTGTTTGCGTTGCATCATCCCAAGTTACTCCGATGTCGAAAGCTTGACATACGTCACGTAGTTTGAAATAGTTGTTGTCGTTAATTTCATATGCAGTAAAGCTAACTTCTTCATCGTCTTTATAAATTGCAGATGTTGTTGCAGTATATTCTTTGTCAACACCATCGCCAGTTGCAAGTTCTCCACCAACTTCTGTGTAAACTTCGCCTGAAATTAAGCCGATAGCATTTAAATCTTCGTCCCAAGTTACTTCGAATTGTTTTTCAGAACCAGATGCAACAGCAGCTATGTCACGTAATTTAAAGTAGTTATTACCGTTGATTTCGTAAGCCTCAAAAGAGATTTCCTCGCCATCTACGATAACTGTAGCAGTCGCAGCTTTTGCAGTACCTGTTACGATTTCTTCGGCTACTTCGTCAGTAACTTCTTCGGCTACTTCGTCAGTAACTTCTTCGGTTGTAGTTTCTTCGGTAGTTTCAACATCTTCTGCGATTTCTTCATCGTCATATGCTGTTACAAAAGAATCAACGCCATCAGTGTCAACAACTTCGAAAGTGAAGTAATCAAAGTCGCCATCTTCATCTGAATAATTTATTGCAAAAGAATACATACCGTCATATAATACTGTAATTTGACCACCAGCTAAACAATACATTTGACTAAACTCTTCTTCTGTTATCTCATTATCTATAATAGCTTGATAAAAATCACTTATTGACATAATCGTATCATTATCTAGAAATGCTACATTAGCATCATAAATAGCTAGGTATTCGTTATTTTCATCTACTGTAAGAGGCATAATATTCGCACTGTCGCCATAACTGTAATAATAAACAAGCGAAATCCATCTTGCATCTTCATCTAATGTAATTACTGCATAATCTTCGCAAGTATAAACAGGAACATCATTTCCTTCGTCGTCAATGTACAGTGAATAATCTGCAATGCCTGATACATTGTCAAGCGTAACGCCTTCAATATCTGTCATTTCTTCTGCAAATACAGCAGTAGACAGCAAAGAGGCTACCATTGAAAACGCTAGAATTTTGCTAAATAATTTTTTCATAATAAGTCTCACTTTCTTAATTTGTAATAGTATATAGATATTATAGTCCTATTAGATGTGTAAAGCAAGAGTAATTTGAAAATATCTCTATTTATACTGTTAAAATGATGTAGATTACGTTAATTAAATAAAAAAGGCAAAAAAATAAAAGCCACCTTGAAAAAGATGGCTTTAAAATTTAATTTATAAAATGTTGATTACAAAAGTGCTAACTGCAAGCAGAACACCTAGAACAACAGTTATTTTTTTAAGAATTGCACTTCCTGTGCGACCTTTAATTTTATCGTATTGCGTATCAGTATCACCAGAACCTGTTAAAGCACCAGATGTACCTTTAGGGCTTTCTTGACATAATACAAGAATAACGATAGCTAAACAAACAATAACTTGAAATATTGAAAGAGCCATTTCCATAATGTGACCTCCTTAAAAGCAAAATAAATTAAAATAAATGGCACGCCCGACAGGATTCGAACCTGTGACCCCTTGATTCGTAGTCAAGTACTCTATCCAGCTGAGCTACGGGCGCTTATTCATTGCTAAAATAGAATAACACAAACTGGGGACGAAGTCAAGCGTTATTTTGAAATTTCTTAAAAAAATTTATTTTTGGTTGATTTAGTGAAAAAATATTTGATGTGTAAGTATTAAAATTCACCGTGGGCATCTTCTAAAATTTGCACGTCGGTATCTTTGTAGCGATAAGGCATTAAAAGAGGCTTGATGCGTTTCATGTGCTCAGTTTGACCGTGTGCTGCGAAGGCTTCTGGCGACTCCCATTTTTCTAAATAAACTAATGTGTCAGGATTTTTGTCATTTTTAGCCAAAACATATTGCAGACAACCTTCTTCTTTGCGAGTGCATTCGATTTGTTCTTTTGTTATTTCAAGATAAATTTCGTGATCTTCTTTTTTTACAAAATTTGTAGCTACAATGTATATCATAAAAATCTCCTATAATTTAATTATTTGTGAGCATCTTCTAAAATTAAAAGTTCGCTAGGTTGATAACGGTAAGGTGCAAGTGTAGGCCCGATTCTTTTGATATGCTCTGATTGTAAATGAGCATCAAGCTGAGCACGTGATTCCCAAGTTTCGCAATAAACTAAAATATCAGGGTTTGAATCGGTTTTTGTTAGTACATACTGAATGCAACCGTCTTCTAGGCGAGTTAAGTCTACCATTTCTTTTGCAAGTTTTAAAAATATTTCGTGATTTTCTGGTTTTACAAAGTTTTTAGAAACAACATATACCATAATAATTTCTCCTTCAAAGTTTTTATTTTATTATACTCCTTTAGTTTGGTAAAGTCAAATAAATGCAAGAGAAGGGAAGTGGTGTTTTAAATATTAGTGCAGATTTTTCAGTAGAATATTTTATAGCGTTGTAGGGACGGTCATTGGCCGTCCATCATACCGATACGTCCGTTTTGATTGTAATCTGTGCAGATTTTATTGACGGGACGTCGAGGACGTCGTCTCCTACAGTATTGTTTGTTTTCAAAATGGCAATATTTTATAGCGTGGTCACGGGCGAACACTGTTCGCCCCTACAGGGTGTATTATTTTTTAATTGTGCTAGCTTCCTCGAAGAGGTAGACCGCCGAAAAACATACAGATTATCGGCAAAACTGCCTGTGGATAAACTTGTTAATTGTGGAGTGTTTTGTGGATAAGTTGTGGGTTTTGAGTAGGTGAGTACATGGTTTTTGTTTAGTTTTAATAAAAATGCACACAATCTATAGGTGATAAGCGTGCATTAGTGATAATTGTATAAAAAAAGGCGTAAAAAAAGCCCAAAAGTGTTGACACTTAGGGCGTAAAATGGTATAATAATATACTGCATAGAGAATAAATTGATACTTGTTCTAGTCTATAATAACACTAAATGAAACGATTATCAATAGTTTTTATATAAAAAGATAACACTAATCCGTGCGTGTCACGGTAGGAATAAACTGGAAAGGTAGTGACAAATTAATGGCAAAAGACGTAAAATTCGGCAAAACCGTTAGAAGAAGCTTCTCGAAAACCCCAGAGGTTTTAAAAATGCCAAACTTAATCGAAATCCAAAAACAATCTTACAAGGCGTTTATTGAAGAAGGACTTCGTGAAGTTTTTGATGACATGGCGGCAATTACTGACTACACAGGAACTCTTGAGCTTACATTTGACGATTTTCACTTAGACCCAAAAACTAAGTACACTGTAGCAGAATGTAAAGAGAGAGATGCGACTTATGCATGCCCACTTACTGTTAAGGCTACACTTCGCGACAAATCAACTGGCGAGGTAATCAAAAAGAACTCGAAAGATGGTTCTGAATCAATCTTTATGGGCGACTTCCCAAAAATGACAGATTCGGGTACATTCATCATCAATGGTGCTGAACGTGTAATCATTTCTCAAATTGTTCGTTCTCCTGGCGTTTACTATACTGAAAGCCTGGATAAAACAGACAAAAAAATTCTAGCTACAACAATTATTCCATATCGTGGTGCTTGGATTGAGTACGAAACAGACTCAAACGACATTTTCTATGTTCGTATTGACAAAAATCGTAAAATCCCAGTAACTTCATTCATCAGAAGCTTAGGTATCAAAACTGATGCTGAAATTAAAGAACTTTTCGGTGAAAACGAAATCCTACTTGCGACACTAGACAAAGATACTGCAAAAACTGCAGACGAATCACTTGTGGAAATGTATAAAAAACTTCGTCCAGGGGAACCTGCTACTCCAGAAAATGCAGAAGCTCTTATAAATAATTTATTCTTCGATGTTAGAAGATATGATATTTCATCTGTTGGTCGTTACAAATACAATAAAAAACTTGCTATTTCAAAACGTTTATCTGGTAAAAAATTGTTAGAAATGGTAATCGACCCTCTTACTGGCGAAATTTTATTCGACGAAGGTACTATCCTAACTCGTGAAGATGCCGCTCTTATCGAAAATAAAGGTGTTAACACTGCTGTTGTTGAAGGTCATGAAGGCAAGGCTTGTAAAGTTATCGGCTCTGGTATGGTTGAAATTTCAAACTTTGTTGATTGTGATAAAGAAGCTTTAGGCGTTGTTGAACGTGTACGTTTTAGCGTATTACGTGAACTAATCGAAAACTTCGAAGGCGAAGAACTTTTAGAAGAAATTCAAAAAAATATCGACAGACTTATTCCTAAAACAATTATTCTTGATGAAATCGTTGCATCTATTTCATATCTTATGAACTTAGCACAAGGCGTTGGTACTCCAGATGATATCGACCACCTAGGTAACCGTCGTCTGCGTTCTGTTGGTGAACTTCTTCAAAACCAATTTAGAATAGGTTTTGCAAGAATGGAACGTGTTATTCGTGAAAGAATGATTACTCAAGATTTGGAAATTGTAACTCCACAAACTTTAGTAAATGTTCGTCCTGTAACAGCTGCTATTAAAGAATTCTTTGGTTCATCTCCGTTATCTCAATTCATGGACCAAACAAACCCACTTGCTGAACTTACACATAAACGTCGTCTTTCAGCACTTGGACCTGGTGGTTTATCTCGTGACCGTGCATCTTTCGAAGTGCGTGACGTTCACTATTCTCACTATGGTAGATTATGTCCGATAGAAACACCAGAGGGACCAAACATCGGTCTTATCAACTACTTAGGTACTTTCGGTCGTGTTAACCAATACGGTTTCATCGAAACTCCTTACAGAGTTATCGACAAGAAAACTGGCATTGTAACTGACGAAATTATGTATATGACTGCTGATATTGAAGATGAATACATCGCGTGTCAAGCAAATGAACCAATGGACGAAGAAGGTAGACTTCTTAACAAACGTATTACAGCTCGTTTTAGAGATGAAATCATCGAAGTTGATCGTGAACAAATCGACCTTGTAGATATATCTCCTCGTGTAATGGTATCTGTTGCGACTGCAATGATTCCTTTCCTTGAAAACGATGACGCAAACCGTGCGCTAATGGGCTCGAACATGCAACGTCAAGCAGTTCCACTATTAAAAACAGAAGCTCCAATCGTTGCAACTGGTATGGAATACCGTGCAGCTGTTGACTCTGGTACAGTTCCTCTTGCTGAAGGCGACGGTGTTATCGCTCGTGTTACTTCAAGAGAAATCGCTATCGCTTATGATGATGGCACTAAAAAATCTTATCCACTTCTTAAATTCGTTCGTTCAAACCAAGGTACTTGTATTAACCAACGTCCAATCGTGAATGTTGGCGATAGAGTTACAAACGGCGATGTTATTGCTGATGGTCCATCTACAGATCAAGGTGAAATCTCACTAGGTAAAAACGCATTAATCGCGTTTATGACTTGGGAAGGTTATAACTATGAAGATGCGATTTTGATGAACGAAAGACTTGTTAAAGAAGACGTATATACATCAATCCATATCGAAGAATACGAAATGGAATCTCGTGATACAAAACTTGGACCTGAAGAAATCACTCGTGATATTCCAAACGTTGGTGAAGATGCACTTCGTGACCTTGATGACCGTGGTATTATCCGTGTTGGTGCTGAAGTTCGCTCAGGTGATATCTTAGTAGGTAAAGTAACTCCTAAAGGTGAAACAGAACTTACTGCTGAAGAACGTTTACTTCGTGCAATCTTTGGTGAAAAAGCTCGTGAAGTTCGTGATACTTCTCTAAGAGTTCCAAATGGTGAACGTGGTATTATCGTTGACGTTAAAGTATTTACTCGTGAAAATGATAATGAACTATCTCCAGGTGTAAATATGGTTGTTCGTTGTTATATTGCTCAAAAACGTAAAATCTCTGTTGGTGATAAAATGGCGGGTCGACACGGTAATAAAGGTGTTATTTCTCGTATTATGCCACAAGAAGATATGCCATTCTTACCAGACGGTACTCCTGTTGATATCGTACTTAACCCACTGGGCGTACCATCGCGTATGAACATCGGTCAGGTACTTGAAGTTCACTTGGGTATGGCTGCAAAAGCTCTTGGTATTAAAATAGCAACTCCAGTATTCGATGGTGCGAAAGAAAAAGAAATCGAACAATGCCTACTTGATGCTAATATGCGTCCTGATGGTAAAACAGATTTATACGACGGACGTACTGGTGAAAAATTCGACAACCCTGTTACAGTAGGTTATATGTACTACTTAAAACTTGCTCACTTGGTTGATGATAAAATTCACGCTCGTTCTACTGGTCCTTACAGCTTAGTTACACAACAACCTCTAGGTGGTAAAGCACAATTCGGCGGACAACGTTTTGGTGAAATGGAAGTATGGGCACTTGAAGCATATGGTGCAGCTTATACTCTACAAGAAATCCTAACTGTTAAATCAGATGACGTTGTAGGACGTGTTCAAACTTACGAAGCAATCGTTAAAGGGCAAAATGTTCCAAAACCAGGCATTCCAGAATCGTTTAAAGTACTTGTTAAAGAACTTCAATCGCTTGGTCTTGATATTAAAGTTCTTGATGAAAATCAAGAAATAATAGAACTTGTCGAAAATGAAGAAGAAGATAATGTTTACTCTAAAATTGCTGTAGATGCAGAATTTGAAGTAGTAAAAGATACTGAAGCAGACTTTGAAAATCAAGGCTTTGGCATTGAAGACGAAGAAGGCGAAGCAACATCTGCATTTGATTTCGATTTAGATCTAGACCTAGACTTAGACGATGACATTGATATAGATTAATTAGGAGGAAGACTATGGGATATAATACATTCGATGCAATTAAAATTGGTCTTGCATCTCCGGAAACAATTCGCGAATGGTCTTATGGTGAAGTTAAAAAACCAGAAACCATCAACTATCGTACATTAAAACCAGAACGTGAAGGTCTGTTTTGCGAAAAAATCTTTGGACCTACTAAAGACTGGGAATGTCACTGTGGTAAATACAAAAAAGTTAGATACAAAGGCAAAGTATGTGACCGTTGTGGCGTTGAAATAACAAAAGCAAAAGTTCGTCGTGAGCGTATGGCTCACATCGAGCTTGCAGCTCCTGTTTCTCATATATGGTACTTTAAAGGTATTCCTTCTCGTATGGGTCTACTTTTAGATATGTCACCTAGAAACTTAGAAAAAGTTCTTTATTTTGCAGCATACATCGTAACTGATGCTGGCGATACTCCTCTTGTTAACTGTCAAATTCTTACAGAACGCGAATATGAAGATATGCGTGAAAAATATGAAGATGACTTCAAAGCAGGAATGGGTGCTGAAGCAGTTCGTGATTTGCTTGCAAATTTAGATTTAGAAAAATTATCAAAAGATTTACGTGCAGAACTTGACGAAGCTACAGGTCAAAAACGTATCCGTATCATCAAACGTTTAGAATGTGTAGAAGCATTCAGACTTTCTGGTAACAAACCACAATGGATGGTTATGGAAGCTGTTCCTGTAATTCCACCAGAACTACGTCCAATGGTTCAACTTGATGGTGGTCGTTTTGCAACTTCTGACTTAAATGACTTATACCGTCGTGTTATCAACCGTAACAACCGTTTAAAACGTCTTTTAGAGCTTAACGCTCCTGACATCATTGTTCGTAATGAAAAACGTATGTTACAAGAAGCAGTTGATGCACTTATCGATAATGGTAGACGTGGACGTCCTGTAACTGGACCTAATAACAGAGCGTTAAAATCGCTTTCTGATATGCTTAAAGGTAAACAAGGTCGTTTCCGTCAAAACTTACTTGGTAAACGTGTTGACTATTCTGGTCGTTCGGTTATCGTTGTAGGTCCTGACCTTAAATTATACCAATGTGGTCTGCCAAAAGAAATGGCTATCGAACTTTTCAAACCATTCGTTATGAAACGTCTTGTTGAACAAGGTGCTGCAAATAACATTCGTTCTGCGAAAAAAATGATTGAAAAAGGACGTCCAGAAGTTTGGGATTCACTTGAAGTTGTAATCAAAGGTCACCCAGTACTTCTAAACCGTGCTCCTACACTTCATAGACTTGGTATTCAAGCTTTCGAACCAGTTCTAGTTGAAGGTCGTGCGCTAAAACTTCACCCACTTGTATGTTCTGCATATAATGCCGACTTCGATGGTGACCAAATGGCGGTTCACGTTCCTCTATCTGCAGAAGCACAAGCAGAAGCACGTGTATTAATGCTTTCTGCAAACAACTTATTAAAACCTCAAGACGGTCGTCCTGTAACAGTTCCTTCTCAAGATATGATTTTAGGTGCTTACTACCTAACTATCGATAATGAACTAGAAGAAGGCGCTGGCAAAATGTTTAAAGATTTCGATGAAGCTCTTTTAGCTTACGATAAAGGTGTTGTTGGTATCCACGCTCCTATTAAAGTTCGTATTGAAAAAGAAATCAATGGAGTTAAAAGCACAGGTATTGTTGATGCAACTGTTGGACGTATTATTTTCAACAAAATGCTACCTCAAGACTTAGGTTTTGTAAATAGAGATGAAAAACCATATGATTTAGAAGTAATGTTCACTTGTGGTAAAAAAGAACTTGGAACTATCATTGAAAAATGTATCAACGTTCACGGTTTTGGTATCACTGCAGGCGTACTTGATGAAATCAAAAAACTTGGATTTAAATATTCTACTCAAGGTGCTTTAACAGTATCTGTATCTGATATGAAAATCCCAGCATCTAAATATACTTTGGTAGCTGCTGCCGAAGAAAAAGTTGCGAAAATTGATAGAATGTTCAAACGTGGTATGATTACCGATGATGAACGTTACCGTCTAGTTGTTGAAGAATGGGACAAAACTATCAAAGAAGTTACAGAAGCTCTTCAAGCGAATATGGATAAATTCAATCCAATTCAAATGATGGCGCACTCAGGTGCGAGGGGTTCTATCAACCAAATTCGTCAGCTTGCTGGTATGCGTGGTCTTATGGCCAACACATCTGGTAAAACAATCGAAATACCTATCAAAGCAAACTTCCGTGAAGGTCTTTCTGTACTTGAATACTTCATTTCTTCAAGGGGTGCTCGTAAAGGTCTTGCCGATACAGCTCTTCGTACAGCCGATTCAGGTTACCTAACTCGTCGTCTGGTTGACGTTTCTCAAGATGTTATCGTTCGTGAATACGATTGTGGAACTACAGAAGGTATTACAGTTTATGATATTAATGATGGTAACGCTACAATCGAACCATTATTCGACAGACTTTTAGGTCGTTTCCCAGTACACGATATCGTAAATCCTATGACTGGTGAAATTATCGTTACTAAAGACGATATGATTAACGAACACACAGCAAAACAAATCGTTGACGCTGGTATTGAACGCGTAGAAATTCGTTCTGTACTTGAATGTAAAGCAAAACAAGGTATCTGTACTAAATGTTACGGTGTCAACCTTGCATCTGGTAACCCTTGTGGTATGGGTGAAGCGGTTGGTATTATCGCGGCTCAATCTATCGGTGAACCAGGTACTCAGCTTACAATGCGTACATTCCATACAGGTGGTATCGCCGGTTCGGATATCACGCAAGGTCTTCCAAGGGTTGAAGAACTATTTGAAGCAAGAAAACCTAAAAAAGTTGCAACTCTTGCTGAAATCGCTGGTGTTATATCTTTCGAAGAACACAGACGTTCTACAGTTAAAACAATTAATGTTACAAACCACGATACAGGCGACACACGTCAATATCAACTTACTACAAGTTCTGGTATTAAAGTATCTGAAGGTCAATACGTACAAAAAGGTGAAGAACTTTGTGAAGGTGCTTTAAACCCACAAGACATCTTACGTATTAAAACTCCAGAAGATGTGCATGCTTATCTTATCCAAGAAGTTCAACGTGTTTATCGTCAACAAGGTGTTGATATCAATGATAAACATATCGAAGTTATCGTTCGTCAAATGATGAGAAAAATCAGAATTACAGATGCTGGAGATACTAATTTATTAACAGACTCTGTTGTTGATATTTTCGAATTACGTGCACAAAATGCTCGTATTGAAGAACGTATTGCAAACGGCGAATTAACATTAAGCATCGCTCAAGGATATCCTACTTTAATGGGTATTACAAAAGCATCGCTTGCTACAGATTCATTCTTATCTGCTGCATCATTCCAAGAAACTACTAAAGTTTTAACAGATGCTGCAATCAAAGGTAAAGTAGACCCACTTATGGGGCTTAAAGAAAATGTTATCATTGGTAAGTTAATTCCAGCAGGTTCTGGTCTTGAAATGTATCAAAAAGGAACTTATGAACAAACAATTGACCTTGAAGATACTATATCTTTGGATGAAATTTATGTTGACGTGGAATAAAAAATAGTGTATAATGTAATGGTATGTGGTGGACTACGGTTCACTACATATCAATCTGTCTGAAAATAATTTGTTTTTATGTAAGTTTTTGCATAAAAATTAGTGAAAAAATGACGGAAAAATTCAGGTAAATCGGGGCAACCCAATTTATATATATAATCTTAAATGAAGGAGGAAGTTATGCCAACTTTTAACCAACTTGTAAGACAAGGCAGAAAAGAATTAGTTACTAAATCTACTGCTCCTGCTCTACAAAAAGGACTAAACTCAAAAAGAAACGTGGTTACAGACCAATCTGCTCCACAAAAAAGAGGTGTTTGTACAACAGTTAAAACTATGACACCTAAAAAACCTAACTCAGCACTTCGTAAAATGGCTAGGGTTCGTTTAACAAACGGCATGGAAGTTTCGGCTTACATCGGCGGTGTTGGACACAACCTACAAGAACACAGTGTTGTTTTAATTCGTGGTGGTAGAGTAAAAGACCTTCCAGGTGTACGTTACCATATCGTTCGTGGCGCACTTGATACTCAAGGTGTTAATGGCCGTATGCAAAGCCGTTCTAAATACGGTGCTAAACGTCCAAAAGCAGGCGCTGCTAAAAAATAGTCAGTCCTAAAAACAAGCTTTAGTTAAAACTTTTAACAAAGCAAAAGTGCTTTGTCTAAGATTATATATATAAATAAATCTCAGACAGGCAAGACGACGTAGAACTATAACTACAGTCGAGTACCGAAGAAATTCAAAAAATTTGAAGGAGGGAAGCAAAGTGCCAAGAAGAGGTTTTGTTCCAAAAAGAGACGTATTACCAGATCCAATGTACAAATCAAAATTAGTTACTAAACTAGTTAACAACATTATGTACGATGGTAAAAAAGGCGTTGCTCAGAAAATCGTATACGATGCATTCGAAATCGTAGG
>JAWXUP010000075.1:0-11484 GCA_044426345.1 Clostridia bacterium
GTTCTGAAACTGCGATGTAACCTGAGTGTTTAACACCTAAGTCTACTTGTACTTCATTAGCAGCTACGTGCGTAATGATACCCGTTACCTTATCTCCTGTATTTAAAGTTTTAAACGATTCGTTTAGCATTTCTTCAAAGCTTAGTTCTTGATTGCTCATATTGTCTATGACCTCCTTAATTATATATGCTGGAGTTGATGCACCTGCCGTTATACCCAAATTACTGGTTTTAATCGAAAACTTGTCTAAATCTGCAACGCTTTCTATTAAATATGAATTTTCGCAAACAGATTTTGAAATTTCGTATAGTCGTTTAGTATTAGAGCTTTTTTCATCTCCGATAACGATTACAGCATCATTTCTCTCAGCTAGCGACAACACCTCTTGTTGGCGTACATTTGTCGCTTTACATATTGTATCAAATATTTTCACATTTGTATACTGTTTTTTAATAAATTTTTCGATTTTTTTAAAGTTTTTTCTGTCGATAGTTGTCTGTGCGACAATACTAACATATTTATCCGTAAAAGATGGGTTGTTTTTAGTAAATTCTTCTAGTTCTTCTACGTTATAAAAAACATAATGTACGTTAACCCAACCACCAATACCAATTACTTCTGGATGATTCTTCGCACCAATTATAAATATTTCACTACCATTTTGCTCTTGTTCTGCCACAATTTCGTGAATTTTTCGAACAAAAGGGCAAGTAGCGTCGATTATATCGCAATTCTTTTTTTCGAGGTCTTCATATAATTTTCTACCTGCTCCGTGCGCACGAATTAATGTCTTAGAACCATCTGGAATTAGGTCTAAATTCTCCTCATTTTTCACACCATTTGAGGTTAATTCTTGTATCGCAAACTTGTTGTGAATTATATCTCCGATTGTATAAATTTCATCGTGTTTTTGAGCATATTCACACGCCATTTCAACCGCTCTTTTAACACCAAAACAAAATCCTGCACTCTTTGCTACTTCTATGTTCATTGCGTTTCTCCCATTGCAAAAATTGTGTCAAGTACATATTGCGAATACACCTCATTATCCACTTTTTCTGTCCTAGATGGAGGTATAATACACGGACCGAAAGTTACTTTCACTTTCCCAAAAAATTTCGGTGAACCATCTATATACACAGGCAAAATCGGACAGCCCATTTTTATAGCTATAAGGCCTACTCCAGCTTTTGCTTTTTTACCTGAATTTTTTGTTCTTGTACCCTCAGGAAAAAGTATAAATTTCTTACCGTCTTTTATATCGCGAAAACACTGCTTTATTGCCTTTATGTCGGTATTTCCACGGTCTACAGGAAAAGTTCCAAGCGCTATCAATATAGGTGCAAGCCATTTTTTATCATATAGCTCTTTTTTCCCCATACTCGACATTTCGTATTTATAACCAAGTGCTGTCAACACAAAAAGAGGGTCATTTGCTCCTGGGTGATTTCCACACACCAAACAACCACCTTCCGGGATATGTTCGCGTCCTGTAATTTCTATTCTGTAAATTATTTTATATAGCGTAGAAACTACCACTTTAGCTACGTTTTGAAACCACGGCATATATCTCATAAATTTTCTCCTTGCTTTTTATTAACACGAGTTTAAAATCCCATCGCAAGCTTGCATAATTATTTCTATTTCTATCAAATTTGTAGTTATGATGACTTTCCCTTTTGCTCCCTGACAATGGTACTGTCACCACAGTGACCAAGTGAGCTTACCACGGTATTCCTCTACCCTATTTTCTCCGTAATTATCTCAATTGCACGATTTATACTCTCATCTAACGTCATGTCAGTTGTATTCAATAAAACGCTATCAAACGCAGGTCTAAGAGGAGCTATTTTACGTGTTGTATCTTGCGTATCTCTAGCTATAACATCAGCTAGAACTTGTTCAAAAGTAACATCTTCTTTGGTTTCATTAAATCGACGTTTTGCGCGTTTTTCTGCACTCGCAGTGAGAAAAATTTTAACGTCTGCATCTGGCATAATTACAGTTGCAATATCTCTACCATCCATAATTACGCTATTGTTTCTTGCGATTTCACGCTGAGTTTCAAGTAAAAATTCACGCACTTCTGGAATTTTAGATACGCTTGATGCCATAAGTGACATTTCTGGCGTTCTGATTAAATCAGTTACATTTTCGCCGTTTACGATGATTTGTTGTGCAAAATCTACGTATTTTATCTCAAGTTTTAATTTTTTCAATGCTTTTTCAGCTTCTAAACCACTTTTTTTCACAAAATAACCTATTGAGCGATAAAGCGCGCCTGTATCTAAATACAAAATGTCAAGTTTTTTTGCGATGATTTTTGCTATCGTACTTTTTCCAGCTCCAGCAGGTCCATCTATCGCAATTTGTATATGTTTTTTCATAAATTTCTCCACTTTTCTAAAATTTATAATGAATTTGCCATCAAATATGCTGTTGACCACGCAATCTGCAGGTTAAAACCACCAGTATACGCATCAACATCTAGAACTTCACCAATAAAATAAAGTCCGCTAATTTTTTTCGACTCCATCGTTTTAGGATTAATTTCTTTTACAGATATGCCACCACGAGTTATTATTGCCTCGTTTATAGAGCCTTTGCCAATAATTGACACTTCGAAATTTTTAATTATTCTACAAAGCTTTTGTCGGTCTTTTTTCGTAATTGAGTGCACTTTAGCATACTCGTCAATTCCAGAACGTGCAATTATCACAGGTATGATTTTTCTAGGTAAAAGCTCGTCTAAAGCGTTGTTGAAGTTCTTATTTATATTTTTTTCAAAGTCACGTAAAATACGCTTGTCCAATGCTTCAAACTCTAAAGCTGGCTTTAAATCTATAGTTACTTTATGTAAATTATCTGAAACAATATGCGCAGAACTGCTCAAAATCACAGGTCCTGAAAGTCCTTCGTGCGTAAAAATCATCTCACCAAAGTCAGAAAATATCGGTTTATTCCCTTCAAAAAGCGTAACTTCTATATTTTTAAGCGACAATCCTTGCAGACTTTTCACGTCACTCATATCGGTTTTCAGACCTATTAATGATGCTTCTGGCGTAACAATTGTGTGCGAAAATTTCCTTGCAAATTTATATCCATCGCCATTAGAACCGGTTTTCGGATATGAAAGCCCACCAGTTGCAATTACAACTGCATCAAAGTAATATTTCTTATTTTGCGTGATAATTCCAGAAATTTGCATATCATCGTCTGAAAAAACGTCGCAAACTGCATCAAAAACAAATGAAACTCCTGCATTTCTACAAAAATTAAGCATTTTGTCAACAACTTCCATCGCTTTTTCAGATTTTGGAAAAACTCGATTTCCGCGCTCAGTTTTAAGTTCTAAACCTACTTCATTTTCGAAAAAATCCATAGTTTTATGTGGTGATAACATTTTCATCGCACTATATAAAAAGCGTGGATTTCTCGGTACATTTTTTAAAAACTCATCAGTTTCACAATTATTTAGTATATTACAACGACCTTTTCCTGTAACAAGTATCTTTCTAGCAACTTTTTCGCGTTTTTCAAAAACCGTCACATCGTGACCATTACGAGCAAGATTTCCTGCCGCCATAAGTCCTGCAGCTCCAGCTCCAACAATTCCTATTTTCATATATCTCCTAAATTTACGTTATTTTTATTCGCCAATTTTATTTATGTTGTACACTTCATACTCGTCCCAAATATTTTCAAGCTGAGTCAAAGTTTGCACTATATCTTCTGATTTTCTTTGAGAAATCGCTGAAATTAGTGCGTTTATAATGCTAAGAGGTGCTACAAGTGAATCTGCAAAGCTTGCCATATCGCTTTTTGAAACCAACGTATAGTCTGAATTTTCAGCTAAAGGCGAAGTTTTGCTATCTGTTAGAGCTATAGTTTTCGCTCCTTTTGTGCGTGCATATTCAATCATTTTAACAGTTCTTTGCGAATATCGTGGAAAACTTATGCCCAAAACGACGTCGCCTTCACGAACTCGTACAGTTTGTTCGAAAATTTCCGAAGAACTAGCAGAATTTATCAGTTTTACGTTATCAAACATTAAATTAAAGTAAAATCCCATAAAACTTGCAAGTGCACTCGATGAACGAACACCTAAAATGTAAATTTTATTGGCTTTTATAAGCTCGTCCACTACTTCATCAAAAACTTCGTGATCGATTTCACCTAAAGTCGTGCGAATTTGCTCAATATCAGAATTAAGCACCGTGTCAAGCACACTTTCGCTAGAAACTCGCTCATTTGCTACTTGCATACGTTGAACAGCAGTAAGCTTTGTGCGAATTAAATTAAGCAGATCCTTTTGAAATTTCGGATAACCATCATAGCCGAGTTCAGTCGCAAAACGAACAACCGTAGACTCGCTAACATTTGCCGCTACACCTAACTTGTGAGCGGTCATATAAGCTGCTTTATCGTAGTGTTCAAGCACAAAATCTGCTATTAATTTCTGTCCTTTTGAAAATTCTTCACGTCTATTTTTAATCTCTGCTAAAATATCACTCATAACTTTTTCCTCTATAATCTTTTTAAATATTCAACTTCATTTCGAGATAAATTTCTCCATTTACCACGACTTAAATCGCCAAGTTCAAGTTTTGCGATTGCAATTCTTTTAAGCATATTAACTTTCAAGCCACATTTTTCGCACATTTTACGAATTTGACGGTTTCTACCTTCATAAATCGTTATAAACAGCTCACCCATATCACCTTCTGTATATAAAATCTCGATTTTTGCTGTCGAAATTTCCACTCCATCGATTTTCATAGGTTTTGTAAGCTCTTTAATTCTCGAAACGTCACCTGTAACTTTCAGATGGTATTTTTTACCAATATTACTTTTTGGATGCATCATTTTATTTGCAAACTCGCCATCATTTGTAAGTAAAAGCAAACCTTCCGAATCCAAATCTAATCTACCGATAGGATATACGCGAACGCCAACATTTTTAACCAAATCAACGATATTTTTACGAGATTTTTCATCTTTTAGCGTAGTTACATAACCCACTGGCTTGTTTAGCATTATGTAAGCCTTCGCTGTTTGAATTTTCACCGGTCTGTTGTCAATGCTAATCAAATCATATTCTGGGTCTGCCTTGTCGCCTAAATTTGCAACTTGATGATTCACCGTTACTCGCCCTTGATTTATCAAATTTTCTGCGTCTCTACGCGATGTAATACCAGCTCCTGATATAATTTTTTGCAATCTTTCCTTCATTTTATCTCCTTAATAAAATAGATTTTTTATAAAATCTACGAATTTTTCATAAATATTCATCTCAGGCACATATTCATAATTTACGTCCTGCGCGAAAATCAAATTTCCACGGTAAATTTCCTCATTCATTATATTATACACTATTTCTCCATAAATTTCACCCTTTTTTATTGGAGAATAATGAATTTTTTTTGAATTTATTGAAAAAGTTAATAAATCTTTCTGTTCTGCTGTCAAATTTAGATTTAAATCCTCATAAAAAACAACGTTCACTCCAGTCTGCTCGCCACCATATATATCCACTTCGCCAAAAATATCGCCCTCATTTTGTATATTATACACATCATACATAGCAAAAGCCTCATCAAACATCGCCGTATGGTCTGCCCAATCAGATGGCGCATCAAGGGTCACAGCGATTAGCGTTTTTCCATTTACCGTCGCAGCCGAAACTAAACAACGCCCCGAACTTTTAGTATACCCTGTTTTCACACCTACAGCCTCATCAACTAGCCACAACATTTTATTGTGATTTTGCATAGTTCTAGTATCGGTTTTGTAGTATTGAGAACCTACAATTTGTGCAAATTGCTCATTTTCTAATGCATAAGCTGTAAGTTTTGCAAGCTCATAAGCTGTTGTGTAGTGATTTTCGCTATCAAGTCCATTTGGATTTTCAAAAGATGTGTTTTCAAGCCCTAACTCAATCGCTTTTTGGTTCATAAGCTCAATAAATTCGTCGTAATCACCTGTAGTTTCGCAAGCTACTGCAATAGCTGCATCGTTACCAGACATAAGCATCAAACCGTAAATTAAATCCAACATACTGATTTTTTCGCCTTCTTTGAGATACATAGACGAACCTTCGACCAGTGTATATTCTAGTTTTACGTCGATTTCTCGGTCTAAATCAGCATTTTCTAACGCTATTATTGCTGTCATAATTTTTGTAGTGCTAGCCATCGACATAATTTGATTTTCTTCCTTGGAAAATAAAATTTCCAGCGTGTCCATATCAATAATTACTGCACTTTTTGCCGATACCGACACTGCAAAAACCGTATTAACACTCATAACTGCAACTAAAATAGCTAAAATAAATTTTTTCATATAAACCTCGCAAATAATTTTTTCTTATAAATAATTATACGAGTTTTAACCTCTATTTATGAAACAAAATTTCAATTCTTCTCTTCGTAAAAAAACGACTACCATTTTCGGCAGTCGCTCGCATTTTATTTGATATAACTTACGCTTGTATCTAAATCAATTGCAGAATCTTCCACAGTTAGACCTATATTAAAAGCTTGACAAATATCACTAATATTAAAGTAATCTTGTCCATCAATATCATAAACTACAAAGTTTGCGTAAAATTCATCTCTACAGAAAGTATTTTTTGACAAATCTGCAATTTTTTCAGTTCCATCACCAATGACAAGTTCATTACCTACTTCAGTATAATTTACACGTGTTTTTAAATTTATAGCATCATACTCTTCGTTATAAGCCACTTCAAATTGCTTTTCTGTACCATTTAAAATATAAGCTAAATCGTGTAATTTAAAATATTTTTCACCTTTAATTTCATACGATTCACAAACAATTTCAACACCATTTACAGTGAATACATCTTGAATTGGCGTAGCTGTTGCCTCTGTTGATGTAGTATAAATTTTAGGTTGCTCAACGTAACTATCCACACCATCTGAATCTACAACTTCAAACATTGCGTACGAGTAGGCATTATTCATATCAACAATTTCAGCCATATAAATGCCTTCATATACAACATTGTATTCTGTTCCTTGGTGTAAATAAATATCCAAATCCCAGCTTATTGAACCGTCTATAACTCCTGCATAGTAGTCATCAATTGACATAGTGTCAGTTCCATCTACTGTTATCCAACCATCAACCGATATAAGTGGATTACCTTCCGAATCCTCAGTTAAAACATCGACCGAAGTTGAGCCTTGAATGTAATCTAAATATGTAAAACTAATCCAAGTTTCATTATTCAAAAGGGAAATTTTCGCATAATCTTCGCATTGATAAACTGGAATATCATCTCCGTTAGCGTCTTGATAATAAGTTTCAGCGCTAATTCCAAACGCATTTTCTATTCTAAGCTCGTAATAATCATATGATTTTGCTGTTGCAGTTGTTGCAGTGAACACGCCTAATACCAACGAAACAGCTAGTATTTTACTAATAAATTTTGTCATAATTCTCTCCTAAATAACTCTTTTAACTCAATTCATTTTACACTAAATCTACTAAAAAATCAAGGTAAATTTTATATAATTTGACATTATCCCGCAATTTTTACAATTATTTGTATCATTAATGGAAAAAATGTCAACACAGTAACTAACCTAAAAACCTGTAATGTTGTAACCGTAGAAATATTAGCATTTAAATCATCTGCTATAACGACCATTTCTTGAACACCTCCTGGTGCGCAACCGAAAATCGCCGTAACTAAATCGATTTTACAAACTTTATGTAGTACAAATCCCATAAAAAATCCAAATCCAATAACAAAAAACACACTTATCAGTGCTACATCTAAAATTCCAAGCAAATCCATAGCCGATTCTTTCGTAAGTGTCGCACCAATCATCACGCCGATTGTAATTTGCAAAGCGTTTTTTAATTTTGGTGGCATATAGCCTGTTTTCCCCATAAACCTAAATCCGATTGTGCAAAACATACTACCGAGCAATTCGCCAGCTGGTGCTCCTGAAATTGCTCCTAAAATTCCACCAACAGTTGCCACAGAAAAAACCGATAAAGTTTCTCGAAATTTATTTTCAACCTCAATTTTTTCTGTTTTTTTGTAAATATCACTAGCATTTCCATTGTTTTTCTTCATAATAAACATACAAAGTGGTGGAAAAATGCAAATTATGCTGATTAATCTTATCGTTTGTATTAAAACCACTTGTGGAACGTTCGCACCGTAAGATTCGGCAATTAGCGTCATATCCGAAAGTCCACCTGGTGTACAGGCGAAAAGAGCTGTATTCAAGTCAACTCCAGCGAATTTATATATTAAAAACGCAAGTAACAAGGTGTAGCTAAACATACCAAGAACTAAAAATGATAACGGTTTTATAAGTTTTCCAAAGCTTTTGAAGTCTTTATTTTCAATTCTCATACCCACTAAAACACCTGCTACAATTTTTGAAATAAGCTTTAGTGTTGGTGGAAAAGTGTATGGTGCAATAAAAATATTCCAAATTGACGCAAAAATAAGTGAGCCAATTAGCAAAGCTGAGGGTATTTTGAGTTTTTTTGCGATAAAACCACCTAAACTAGCAAACACACATAGTGCTATAAATTTCATATTATTCTCCTAAAAATGGTTTAATTTACAATTTGTATTATACGCAAAATTCACGTATTGCCTTGTCAATTTGCATAACTTCTTCGTAAAAAGTCTCTGCTGAAACTCGAAACGCTCCGTGTCCCCAAATTATAAGTTGCTCGAGCGCATCTGATGTCGCCACTCGAACTTTAAAGTTTCTCGCAATGCCATACGTCGTTTTTTCGATGTACATATCAGCAGTTTCCGCCTCACGAGTGTACACGATATTTATTCCGTGGTGATGCTCAATTTCGCCGTGATTTCCACGAACTTTGTACGCATCAAACACCAAAATCACTTCACAACCACGAAAAGCCTTGTAATTACACATCATATTTATGAGTTCGTGACGTGCATTTTCTATGCTATCTGCGGCAAGTTTTGCTAATTTTTCCCACGCGAAAATTATGTTATATCCATCAACCAGTAAAATTTCTGGTTTTGAAAAATCCGATTTTTTATAAGTATTTTGCGAACTTCCAGAGTTGCTAAACGAACGAATTTTATCAACTTTTATCGGACCGTAAGTGCTTTCGAAAATTTTCATAAGTGCCTTATCTTGCTCAAATGAAGTAAGTAATTTCGCCGCATTTGTACGAATTTGATTCACCGTAATCGGCTTTTCTTTCACCAAAAACTTCTCTGTATGAGCGTGCTCCTCAACCTCATTCCACTTGACATTATATCCACTACCGTGCGAACAAAATACCGAATCTGGGTTCATATCTGGGTCGATACTTGGGTCGAAGTCGTAGTTTTTGATGATTTCATCTTGATTATGACACGGTAAATAAGCAAGGAATTTACAAGAAATCTTGCCTGTACCTTTAGTATAACTTGCGATATCTTTTGCATAATCACGCATTAAAATTACAGGACCTTTGCCCTTGATAATCGCATTATCGCCCTCTATAATTGGAGGTTCTATCGTCGCAAAAAGCTTGTCTAAATCATTCATCGCTCTGCCTAAAACATTTTGTGGAATTGTAAGCGTAAACTCGTAAAATGGCTCTAGCAACTGCATTTTAGTCTGTCTTAAACCTTGTTGTAATGCCCTATAAGTCGCTTGTCTGAAGTCGCCACCTTCAGTGTGTTTATTATGTGCTCTACCACCGACAACAGTTATGCTCAAATCTGTAAGATACGAACCTGTAAGCGTTCCACGATGACCTTTTTCGGCTAAATTCGATAAAATCAAAGCTTGAAAACTGCGTGCAAGCTGTTCTTCTTTACACTTTGTACGTAAAACTATTCCACTGCCAGTTTTAAGTGGTTCTATCAAAAGTCGAACCTCTGCATAGTGTCGAAGTGGTTCAAAATGCCCAACTCCTTCTACCTTTTCGCAGATAGTTTCCTTATAAACAATGTTTCCACTATCAAACGCGATGTCAAGTCCAAAGCGTTCTTGCGCTATAGTTTGCAGAATTTCAATCTGTATTTCTCCCATAATTCCCATTGTGATTTTTTGTGTGTATTCATTCCAAACCACACTCAAAAGAGGGTCTTCATCACCCAACATTTTCAGTTTTGAATATGCAACTACAGGGTCAGTTCCGTCTAAAAGTAACACATTGTAACTTAAAATCGGTTGCAGTACTGGTTCGCCTTCATCTTCTTGGCACAACCCTTGCCCGGCATAAGTTTGATTAAGCCCAACTATCGCACAGACGTCTCCAGCTGACACATTGTTTTTTACTTCGAAATTTTCGCCTGTATAAATTCTAATTTGTTGCACTTTTTCATCATTTTCCAAAACTTCCTTGACATTTAAGCTACCACCAGTAATTTTAACGTGCGTAAGTCTAGTATTTTGTGTATCACGACTGATTTTAAAGACTTTCGCTGAAAATTTTGCGTTATAATTTGGCATTTCCAAGTATTTTTCAAACGCATCTAGTAAATTTGTAACACCGATTGGTTTTAATGCTGAACCAAAAAAGCAAGGAAATACTTGACGTCTTTGAATAGCTGTTGCAATAAATTTATCTTCAATTTCACCACCGTCAAAATACGTTTCAAGCAGTTTTTCATCTGTTTCTGCAACTTTTTCAATAAAATCTTCACTATCAACATCGCAGATATTGACGCTAAGTTTTGTTTTTAATTGCTCAATAACCATCTCTTTATCTGCAGTTATGAGGTCCATTTTATTTGCGAAAATAAACGTAGGAACATTATGTTCACGTAGTAAATTCCACAACGTTTCGGTATGGCTTTGAACACCATCAACACCGTTTATCACCAAAATTGCATAGTCTAGCACCGATAAAGTACGTTCCATTTCGCTTGAAAAATCCGTGTGTCCTGGTGTGTCGAGCAACGATATTTGCGTGTCATTTAATTGCAACATTGCTTGTTTTGAGAAAATCGTTATGCCTCGTTTTCTCTCTATTTCGTGGGTGTCAAGAGTGGCATCGCCATTGTCAACTCGACCCATTTTTTTAATATTTCCAGCCTCAAAAAGAAGTGCTTCCGACAAAGTTGTCTTGCCAGAGTCAACGTGAGCCAAAATTCCCATTACAATTTTCTTCATCTAAAAACCTCCCTTTTTTCGTTTATATTTTTATATGAATTTCCGTTTTGTAGGGACGGATTCCATATCCGTCCGTCATACCACTGCCACAAAATTTATTATAATTGATAACATTTTGTTGCACGGTGAACGGTTGGGTATAGAACCCAACCATACGGTGTGTTGTTTTTTTCAAAATGACGATATTTTATAGCGTGGTCACGGGCGACCAATGATCGCCCCTACAGGGTGCATTGATTTTTTAATAGTGCTAACTCCCTCCGTCAAAATCAAAGATTTTGCCACCTCCCTCAAGGAGGGAGGCTTTTTCCTTTGGCTCCCTCTCCGAGGGAGCTGTCACCGTAGT
>JAWXUP010000076.1:0-11316 GCA_044426345.1 Clostridia bacterium
GGAAAAGATACCTCTATATAACTGCTAAAGCTATCAAATATGAGTTTTTTTCGAAAAAACAACTTCGGTGACGAATCTAGCTTTTTTGATTGCTGGTTTTGACACTCGAACCAATTTTATAAAAACTAATTATTGATTATTGATGCTAACATGGTACAATAGTATTAACGTAGATTGGAGATACATCAGTAGAATTCAAGACACACTTGCAAAATCAAGTAAGAGTGAACCTGTAAGTATGGATATTTTAGGTAGGGTTTGCAAGGAGTTAAATTACAATGTTGATGATATAATGGAATATATAAATGAAGAAAAGACAATGGGGGAATAACAAAATGGCAGAAATCAATTCATCAAGCATAGGGTTTGAAAAACAACTTTGGGAAGCAGCAGATGCTTTGCGTGGCAACCTAGATGCTTCAGAATATAAATCAGTAATCTTAGGACTAATATTTCTAAAATATATTTCAGATAGATTTGAAGCAAAATACAATGAACTTCTAGAGGAAGGTGATGGATTTGAAGAAGATATGGATGAGTATACCGCTGAGGGCATTTTCTTTGTTCCTGACAATGCTCGTTGGTCGGTAATTGCTACTTCTGCTCACACTGCTGAAATTGGCGCAGTTATAGACGAAGCTATGAGAGCTATTGAGAAAGAAAATAAAAGACTTAAAGATATACTTCCTAAAAATTTCGCGCGTCCAGAACTTGACAAAAGACGACTTGGCGAAGTTGTAGACCTTTTTACCAATATTAAGATGATTGAACATGGCAACAGTAAAGATATTTTAGGGCGTGCTTATGAATATTGCTTATCTAACTTTGCTTCACAAGAGGGGAAAAATGCAGGTGAATTCTATACTCCTGCGTGTGTTGTTAAAACCTTGGTTGAGGTGTTACAGCCTTATAATGGTAGAGTTTATGACCCTGCTTGTGGTAGTGGTGGTATGTTTGTACAATCGGCTAAATTTATTGAAAATCATGGTGGTAATATAGGTAATATCTCTGTTTATGGGCAAGATAGCAACCCTACTACTTGGAAAATGGCACAGATGAACTTAGCAATTCGTGGCATCGAAGCTGATTTAGGTAAAAATCACGCTGATACGTTCTTTCATGATTTACACCCACAGTTAAAGGCTGACTATGTTTTAGCAAACCCACCCTTCAATATTTCTAACTGGGGAGCAGATAAGCTAACAGAAGATGTTCGTTGGCAATATGGCACACCACCAAATGGAAACGCTAACTTTGCGTGGCTACAGCACATGATACATCACTTAGCACCAAACGGAAAAATCGGTATGGTACTTGCAAACGGCTCTCTTTCATCACAAACAGGTGGCGAGGGCGAAATTCGTAAAAGTATTATAAATGCTGACCTTGTAGAATGTATTATAGCAATGCCTACACAGCTTTTCTACTCTACACAGATACCTGTTTCCTTATGGTTTTTAGCGAAAAATAAGCGACAAACTGGCAAAACTTTATTTATAGATGCACGAAAAATGGGTACTATGGTAACTCGTAAATTGCGTGAAATGACGGATGAAGATATTTCAAAAATTGCTGATACCTATAATGCTTTTGTAGATGGAACTTTAGAAGATGTAAAAGGCTTTTGTGCAGTTACATCAACAGAAGAAATTGAAAAGCAAGACTTTATCTTAACACCAGGTAGGTATGTTGGAATTGAAGAACAAGAGGACGATGGCGAGCCATTTGATGATAAGATGAAAAGATTGACAGGAGAGTTATCGGAGTTGTTTGTAAAGTCTCATGATTTGGAAGGTGAGATTAGAAAGAACTTGGGGGCGATTGGGTATGAGGTGTAGTGAGTGGAAAGAAATAGCATTAGGGGATGTGTGTACAACAATATCCGACACAATCAAAAAGAACGAATTTGAAAATGTGGTTTTGATAAATACTTCTGATGTATTACTAGGAAAAGTTTTAAATCATATATTAGAGCCTAACAAAAATTTAAAAGGTCAATTCAAAAAGAAATTCAAGCAAAATGATATACTATATAGTGAAATAAGACCTAAAAATGGTAGGTTTGCATTTGTTGATTTTGATTCTACAGGGTACATTGCTTCAACTAAGTTGATGGTAATAAGATGTAATGAAAAATTAGTTGTACCTAGTTTTTTATATGGGGTACTAAAAAGTTCCTCTGTTATAGATGAACTGCAAAGTTTAGCAGAAACTCGATCGGGGACATTTCCACAAATAACATTTCGCGAATTAGCAAATATAGAAATAAAGCTTCCTTCGATAAATGAACAAAAACAAATAGCAAAAATACTATCATCAATCGACGATAAAATTGAACTGAATAATAAGATAAACGATAATTTAGAGCAACAAGCTCAGGCGATTTATGATGATTTTCTAATTGCCAATAATACTGTAACTGTACCTATTTCTGAATTGGTCGATGTTCGTGATGGAACACACGACTCTCCTAAAGCACACAGTGTAGGCTATCCACTCGTAACATCAAAACATTTGAAACCATATAGTGTAGATGTTTCAAGTGCTAATTATATTAGTGAAGATGATTATAGTAAGATAAATGAGAGAAGCAATGTAGAAACAAATGATATTTTATTAAGCATGATTGGTACAGTTGGTTTAGTATCTTTTGTTTCTGACAATCACACTCTATTTGCCATAAAAAATGTAGCTTTATTTAGAACTTCACAAGCACCCGATTATAAATATTATCTATTGTGTTATCTAAAAAGCAAATTATCTAAGGATTATATTGAAGTTAATTTAGCAGGTAGCACACAAAAATATGTTAGTTTAGGTGCTTTGCGTAAAATGCCAATAGAAAAGCCATCTTTTGATACACTGCAACAGCTAAATATTATGCTGTTTCCTTTGATTGACAAGATTATAGCTAATTCTGCTGAAATAGAAAAACTCGCCCAGCTCCGCGACACGCTACTCCCAAAACTAATGTCAGGTGAAATAGATGTATCAAAAGTTGAAATCTAAGCCACCACTAGCTCTAAAATCACTTTGTGATTTCATCGCTACAACCTTTGCCAAATCCTTGTAACCAGAAAGCAAGCTTTCTAGTTACTTCATATTTGTATGTAGCATAGAATACTATGCTACATACTGCACCATGTGCAGTTGAGGTTGTAAATTATCGTTTATAATAGTAGATACAAAAAATACAGAAAGAAGGGGAACAAATGGCAAATAATGAAGTTTCAAATGTTAATGAAATATATAACGATATTCGTGAGAAAATTATTAAAGCAAAAGAAAAGATGTACAAGCATATCGACAATACTATGTTAGAGGTATACTGGTATGTAGGTAAAATTACATTTGAATTATCGGACTATACAACAAAAGCTCAATATGGGAAACAAATCATCGATACATTAGCTGTAAAATTAACAAATGAGTTCGGTAGCGGATTTACATCTGTAAGTATTAGGAGAATGAGGAAGTTTTATGAAATATTTCCAATATGGTCGACACTGTCGACCGAATTGAGTTGGTCACATTATCAAGAACTTATAAAGATTGATAGAGAAGAAGAAAGAAATTTTTATATGAACGAGGTAGTGCAATCAAACTTAGGGGTGAGAGAACTTAGACGTCAAATATATACGAAACTTTATGATAGATATCTGATTTCACCAGATAAAAATTATATTTTGGAAGAAAGCAAGAAAAATGAGATAAAAAAAGATCCCGAAGAACTCTTGAAGTCACCTTATATATTTGAATTTGCTGGATTAAAGGAGACAAGAAATTATTTGGAAACTGATTTAGAAAAAGCACTTCTTTCGCATTTGACTGAATTTTTACTAGAACTTGGGAGAGGATTTTCTTTTGTGGCAAATCAGCAAAGACTAAAAATTGGTGGAGAATATTATTATCCGGATTTGATATTTTACAATCGCTTGGCTAAATGTTTTGTTATATTTGATTTGAAAATTGGAAAATTAAAGCATCAAGATATTGGTCAGATGCAAATGTATGTCAATTATTACAAAAAGACTCAAATGATAGAAGGTGAGAATGAACCGATTGGTATTATTCTTTGTGCAGATAAAGATGAGGCAGTTGTGGAAATGACTCTTGGCGATGATGTGAAAAATATATTTGCATCTAAGTATTTAACATATTTACCAACAAAAGAGGAATTGATCAAAATAATAGAAGATGAAAAAGAACTAATAGAACTTGCTAGGAAGGATTTAGTAGAGGAAGAAGATTAGTTGGATACTCTTACCAGTGGCGAGAGAAATCAAGAACTGCCACTGATTCCTGTTCTCTGAAATAAAATTAAAGGAGAACAAGAAGATGAAGAAACAAGTTATAGCAGAAGCACAACGAAGGATGTTGAGACATTTAAATAACGAGCAGTTAAAAATACTTGACAATGTTTTACATGACATTCTAGATAGTAAGGAAGTTATTGAAATTGATCAAGAAGAGGTGGTTGGTGAAAATTTAGTACAATCATTTGTATTAGCAAAACGAATAGAAGGTTTATCAGAGAAAACATTGACATACTATACCAATACGATAGAATCCATGTTGACAACTATAGAAAAGACAGCACAACAAATTACCACAGATGATTTGCGAAAGTATCTAACTGATTATCAGCTAAATAAAAAGTCAAGCAAAGTAACCATTGATAATATAAGGCGAATACTTTCTAGTTTTTTCTCATGGTTAGAAGATGAGGATTATATTGTAAAAAGCCCCGTGCGTAGAATCCATAAAGTAAAATCAGCTACAATGATTAAGGAAGTGTATACTGATGAAAATTTAGAACTTATGCGAGATAATGCGCCTACTTTAAGGGATTTGGTAATGATTGACTTATTGGCTTCATCGGGGATGCGCGTTGGCGAAATGGTACTCCTTAATCGAGATGATATTAATTTTAATGAGCGAGAATGCGTGGTATTTGGGAAAGGTAATAAAGAAAGGATAGCATATTTTGATGCGAGAACGAAATTGCATTTAAAGGAATATTTGGAAAATAGAACAGATACAAATTCCGCACTATTTGTTCATTTAAAAGCCCCTTTCGATAGGTTGCATATTGGGGGAATTGAAGTAAGGCTTAGAGAAATTGGAAAACGTTTAAATATACCTAAAGTGCATCCGCACAAATTTAGGCGAACGCTAGCAACAACAGCAATAGATAAGGGGATGCCTATTGAGCAAGTGCAGCAACTCTTAGGACACCAAAAAATAGATACGACCTTGCATTATGCAATGGTTAAACAACAAAATGTGAAAAACGCACACAGAAAATATATAGGATAGGAAGTGGGAAAATGAGTGAACGGAGAACACTTACTTTAGGTAATGTTTGTAAAATTAAATACGGAAAAGACCATAAAAAATTAAATGATGGAGATATTCCAGTATATGGATCTGGTGGTATAATGCGCTTTGTAGACACTATGATACATGATAAAAAATCTGTATTGATACCTCGAAAAGGCACATTAGGAAATCTTTTCTTAGCAAATTCTCCTTTTTGGACAGTAGATACGATTTTTTGGACAGATGTTGATAATTCTTTGGTTGAAACAGATTTTTTGTACTACATGTTGCAAACTAAAAATCTCGCAGGAATGAATGTAGGGACAGCTGTTCCTAGTTTAACTACTACAGTGTTAAATGAATTGGAACTAAGTATCCCACCCATTGAAACTCAAAAACAAATAGCAAAAATTTTATCATCATTCGACGATAAAATCGAGCTTAATAATAGGATAAACGATAATTTAGTGGCTTAGATTTCGACTTGTGACGCATCTATTTCGCCAGACATAAGGCGAGGAAGTAGAGTGTCACGGAGTTGGGCGAGCTTTCTATTTTCAATTCTTCGCGCAACTACCAAATCAAGCATAGGTTGTATAGTGTTTGTTAGTTGCACGTAGATCGCACTATCTGGAATTACTACTTCAGAAGTTTCAAGTTCACCTCGTTTTATATGCCCCATAGTAGTTGCTTTCGCTTCTGCAATAGCTATGAATTTTTGAAGATGAAAATCAGTCCAAAAATAGTAAAACCACTTATCGTATTTTGATGATGTCACCTTGAATAAGTGTTGATTTAGTCCACAAGTATTACCGCTCCAAAAATCAAGCATTAAACTACCCGACCAAGAGAATATTACATCACCATCGTAAACAATATAATCAGATTTTATATATTTCGAACAACGGTCACTTGAACTATCGCAACTGCCTTGTCTTAATTCTTTGATTTTTAACACTGGAAAACTATCTTCATTTTCTTGTGGTCTGTATTTTTGCATTGCTAACCCATTTATATAGTCGGCAATGCCTAATAAATTGCTTGTTGCCCAATCAGCAGGCATAATACAACCGAAAGGCTCGAAGTCAACAAGCCATGATTTAAAAATCGCTTGAGCTTGTTGCTCTAAATTATCGTTTATAGGAGGAAATATGTTTTTAGATATTATTCGCGATATAGAGAATGCTTTAGAAAAGGAAGTGTATTTATCTGCATTGGCTTTATCTTTAACACTACCCGATATATGTGGAAAAGTAGAATTTCCTACTATAAAGTCTACGAAACAACGATATATTAAATGGTATGATAAGCACATTACTAATAATAATTATCCCGACGAACATGATGAAGCTTTGAAATTTAATGGGGAAAAGTGTTATGAACTCAGATGTTCCTATTTACACGCAGGAGAAGTAGAACAACTTGTCGGGATTCAAGATTTTCAGCTGATAATTATAAATAAAACACATCCTATCGTTTATGGTGGTAGTTGTGATACAACATATATTGACCAAAATGAAAATAAAACTTATACGATACAACAAGATGTTGCACAACTATGCTATTGGATTTACAAATGTGCAGAAGTTTTTTACAAGCAACATGAAAACAAAGAAGTTTTTGATAAAATAAATCCAATAGTAAAAGTAAAATATTAAATCTTGAAAGGAGCCACCCATGCCATACACCGAAGCAAACTACGAAAATGCAGTTATAGATCTATTCCAAAATAACCTTGGCTATCATTACATATACGCACCCGACTTACCTCGTGATTACAGCAGCCCTTTATACGAAGATATGCTTATTTCGTGCCTTTCAAGAATAAATCGTAAGTTGCCACAAGATGCAATTAATGAAGCTATCTACAAGTTAAAAAACTTTGAGAGTGGCACTCTTTTACAAAAAAACATTGTGTTTATGGACTATTTGCAAAATGGTATTGAAGTTAAAATATTTGATAACAGTGAAGAAAGAACAGTTCGTGTCTATCTCATAGATTATGAGAATGTGAATAACAATGATTTTACAGTTGCTAATCAATGGACTTTTATTGAAAATTCAGAAAAACGCCCAGATGTCTTACTATTCGTAAATGGTTTACCTCTTGCCATGATTGAGCTTAAATCACCATCAAGAGAAGAAACCGATGTATCGGCTGCATATCGACAACTAAGAAATTATATGCACGAAATACCATCCATGTTTTATTATAATACTGTTTTGGTTATGAGTGATTTAATGACCTCTAAGGCAGGTACTATCACTAGTGGTGAAGATAGATTTATGGAATGGAAAACCACTGATGGAAGTTATGAAAATACACAGTACGCACAGTTTGATACTTTTTTTGAAGGTATTTTTGAAAAAAATAGATTTATAGATATTCTGAAAAACTTTATCTGTTTTAATGCAGACGGTGAGAAAACTTTTAAGATACTTGCAGGTTATCATCAATATTTTGCAGTTAAAAAAGCAGTGGAAAAAGCTGAACTTGCTACTGAAACCGATGGTAAAGGTGGGGTTTTTTGGCATACACAAGGTAGTGGGAAATCCTTGTCAATGGTTTTCTATGCTCACTTGCTACAAGAAAAATTAAACTCACCTACTATTATAATTATAACAGATAGAAATGATCTTGATGACCAATTATATGGACAGTTTTCAAGGTGCAGAGACTTTTTAAGGCAGACACCAGTTCGAGCTACTTGTCGCAAACTTACTGAAAAATCAAGTAAAGAAGATGTTGGATTAAAAGATTGGCTCAATGGTAGACAAGCTAACGGAATTATCTTTACAACCATGCAAAAATTTGAGGAAAGCGATGAAGCTTTATCAGAAAGAAGAAATATTATTGTTATGGCTGATGAAGCACATCGTGGTCAATATGGACTTTCTGAAAAGGTGGCAATCAAAGAATATAAAGATGGCGAACTTACGGTAAAAACTAAAATTGGTGCTGCTAGAATTATTCGTGATAGCTTACCAAATGCTACATATATTGGCTTTACTGGTACTCCTATTTCATCAAAAGATAGAAGCACCCGTGAAGTGTTCGGTGACTACATAGATGTTTATGATATGACACAAGCTGTTGAGGATGGTGCAACAAAACCAGTTTATTATGAAAGTAGAGTTATTCATCTTAGACTTGATAATGACACCCTTGCTATGATAGATAATGAGTATGAAATCATGGCAGAAAATGCTGATGAATATGTCATTGATAAAAGCAAAAAGGAACTTGGCAAAATGGAAGCGATTCTAGGCGCTGATGAAACAATAGACTCACTTGTCAGCGATATTCTAGAACACTATGAAAAGAACAGACAGAACTTACTTACAGGTAAAGCCATGATAGTTGCGTACTCACGTTCTATTGCTATGAAGATTTATGAAAAGTTAATAGAACTTCGCCCCACTTGGGGAGAAAAAGTAGGTGTTGTTATGACACAGGGTAACAACGACCCCGAAGAATGGCGAGAAGTTATCGGCAATAAGACGCATAAAGATGAGCTTGCGAGAAAGTTTAAAGACAATAATTCAGAGATGAAAATTGCTATTGTAGTGGATATGTGGCTTACTGGTTTTGATGTTCCTTCACTTGCCACAATGTATGTGTATAAACCTATGATGGGACATAATCTAATGCAAGCAATCGCTCGTGTTAATCGTGTGTTTAAAGAAAAAGAAGGCGGCTTAGTTGTAGACTATGTAGGTATTGCATCTGCACTTCGTAGTGCTATGAACGAATATACAAAACGAGATAAAGCAAACTTTGGAGATACAGATATTTCTAAAATGGCATATCCGAAATTCAAAGAAAAACTATCTATTTGTCGTGACTTTTTACATGGTTTTAACTATCAAAGTTTTATGACAGGTAGTGACCTTGAAAAAGCAAAAACGATTAGTGGTGGCGTAAACTTCTTACTTGGACAGTCTGTACTTGAATCGGATGTAGAAGAAAAAGAAAAATCGCAAAACAAATATATCAAAGAAGCGTTGTTGCTTAAACAAGCGTTATCACTTTGTAGCTCTTTAGTAGACGAACAGACAAGGTTTGAAGCTGCTTATTTTGAAGCAGTAAGAACAATGCTTATACGATTAACAACTAGTGGAGGTGGAAAGAAATTTACGTTACCAGAAGTAAATGATCAAATAAATGAATTACTAAAACACTCCATTCAAAGCGAAGGCGTAATTAATTTATTTTCGAATGCACAAAATGAGTTCTCTCTTTTTGACCCTAAGTTCTTGGAAGAAATTGCAAATATGAAAGAGAAGAATTTAGCCGTAGAACTTTTGAAAAAATTAATAGCCGAACAAGTGTCAATTTATCGCAGAACCAATGTGGTTAAGAGTGAGAAATTCTCTGATATGATACAAATGGCAATGAATAAATACCTAAATGGCATGCTGACTAATGAAGAAGTGATACAAGAACTTTTAAAACTTGCTAAAGATTTAGCTGATGCTAATGAAGAGGGTGATAAACTAGGACTTACTCCCGATGAGCTTGCTTTTTATGACGCACTAACAAAACCACAAGCAATAAGAGATTTTTATGAGAACGATGAACTTTTAGGCATTGCAAGGGAACTTACTGATATGTTAAGAAAAAATCGCTCTATAGATTGGCAGAAAAAAGAAACAGCAAGAGCAAGTATGCGAAAAATGATTAAACGATTACTAAAAAAATATAAATATCCACCAGAAGGGTATGATGAGGCAATTCAAACTGTAATGAACCAGTGTGAACTATGGACAGATAACGTGATGGAACTAAAACAACCGATAACTTATCAATTTAAACCAAATGAAAAAATATATAAAGTAGCAGAAGAACCTACTACATACAGGTGATATTATTTTAAGGAAATAACCCGAGAATTGTTAAACTCTATGGAACAATTTATTTTAGTTTCGCCATTAAACTTATACGATATTGCGAGAACATTGTTTATGATGAATCAGTATTTCAGATTACTCCTAATTTCTTAATAGTAAGTTTCAGATTTGATAATCTAAAGGTAAGGAAAACATGGTTGGAATACCAAACAATTTATATAAAATCTAACATTCTACGTTGCGTAGAGCCTTTTATAATAAGTATTCTACGGAGCATGGGTGTTATTTTTTTACGAAACTCAGTATGATAAGTGTGTAAGGAGGACAACGATGAACCAAATAGAAATCGGCAAATTTATTGCAAAAGAACGCAAAGCAAAAAATTACACACAAAAACAATTATCAGAAATGCTTGCGATCAGTGACAAGACAGTATCTAAATGGGAGTGTGGGAAGGGGTTTCCTGAAGTATCACTTTTACTTCCATTATGTAATGAATTAGATATTACTGTAAATGAGCTTTTATCTGCAAAGCGATTATCTGATGATAGTTACAAACAGAAAGCTGAGGAAAACATTATGAATTTAATGAAAGAAAAAGAAGAAAATCAAAAAAATGGAAATCAATGATAGTAACTGGTATAATCTCTACAGTTTCATTTTTGACACTGATTATGATTGTGGCACTTTATACAGAAGTAATTGATTTAGGTGCTAAAATAATTATTGTTGCTATTGCTGTTTCCATATTCACAGTTGGGTTATATTCAACAATGCAAAATGAACGAACGATCGGTTATTATAAATGTACAAATTGTGCGACTTTATTTGTTCCTAATATGAGAGACTATATTTTTGGTCCTCATATGTTATCTACAAGAAAGCTTAAATCCTAGATTCTCGGAAACGTGACGATGTGTATGATTATAAATTCTTATGAAACACTGATGTTTTCTACCTTTTTTACATATAACACTTGACTTATTGCTCGCCATGTTTTATAATATAATTACAAAACATGACGGGGTGATATTATGGCAATTGTGAAACAAACTGATAAAAGAACTGGAATAACTTATGCGTATGAAACAGTTTATTTTTGGGACAAAGAAAAACAACAATCTAGGTGTAAGCGTACGATAG
>JAWXUP010000077.1:0-11105 GCA_044426345.1 Clostridia bacterium
GTAGTGCAGTTTGATTTATCAAACTTTTTTATATAACAAGGTTCTCGTTATGGTCAAAATCTGTGATTTTGGGTTACCATAGAGGTTCTTATTATTTGCTGAAATAAAGTTCACTCACAAGGCATAATTCTGCCTTTTCACTGGTCTACGGTGTAGGTCGTGGTGGACGACCAATAAAAGAAAAGATTAAGTAATATTTATTACAGAGAGAGGAAATATACCACAAATAGGCTTGTCGTGTATTTTATACACAATCAACATTTAGAGCCAGTTAAAATTATAAATATTTAGGGTTATCGGTTTAAATCGATAGCCCTATTTTTTTGCAAATCACTAACGAAATTAAATATATCCTGTCCGTTGCAATTAGGCAAGGCTTAAAAGTGAGGTAGTAAATAAATGGTTTTTTTCAACAGATACTCCCCTCTCTTGAAAATTACTCAAATTTTATATTTTGCTTTTATTTAGATTTCCGTTACAATATTATTAGGAGGACAATGCATGACATTTATAAACTACATGAATCAATTATCGGGTTATGAACTTTACTTATGCGAGGAAGAACGTAGCCAAAACACAATTCAAAAGTATTTAAGAGATACAAAAAAATTCTTCGAGTTTTTAGGCGAAAAAGAGCTTTGTAAAGCAGAAGTGATGAAATTTAAAGAATGGTTGATACAAGGCTATGCGCCTACGAGTGTCAATTCTATGCTAGCAGCAGTAAATGGGTTCTTAGAATGGATAGGTTTTGCCAATTTCAAAGTAAAGCCACTTAAAATCCAAAAAGAAATCTTTTCTATGCCAGAGAAAGAGCTTACGCAACGTGAGTACGAGCGACTTATTATGGTGGCAGAGAAAAAAGGAAACCGAAAATTATCCTTATTACTTCAAACTATCTGCTCAAGTGGCATTCGTGTGTCTGAACTAAAACACATCACAGTTTCGGCACTACATACAGGCAGAACTGTTGTATCTTGTAAAGGCAAAAACAGAATAATTTTTCTGCCAAAGGAATTATGCAAAGCACTCAAGCAATATTGTAAGGAAAATCACATTATAAAAGGTTCTATTTTTGTTACAAAGACAGGAAAGCCACTAGATAGATCGAATATTTGGAAGATGATGAAAAAACTTTGCAAAGGGGCAAATGTATCTGAAAACAAAGTATTCCCACACAATCTTCGCCACTTATTTGCACGTACTTACTATAAAATAGAAAAAGATATCAGCAGATTAGCTGACATCTTAGGTCACAGCAGTATCAATACCACTCGTATTTACACTATGGAAACAGGAACAAAACACGCAAGACAAATTGATAAAATGAACCTCACCTATTTCAGAGAATAAAAAAGCCACATAACTTTAATTATGTGGTAAAAATGTCGAATATTACAAAATATATTTTAATTATAGCACACATGAATATAAAATACAAGAAGTTTTTTGTATTTGTGACAAGATAACTAGACCGATGCATCATTGTGGTCAATCGGTCTAGTTATCTTGTGTTTTTTTAAATTTCTATCTGTTTTTTATGTTATGTATTAACTTGAATTTGGCTCTTTTGCATTTTACATACCACATAATTAAAGTTATGTTGTATCCATGGAATATCCTATCTTTTTATACTTGGTGGTATATTTGGGTCTATCGTACACTGTGATAGCTATTTGAGAATACCATTAATTTATGAATTGATGTAGAAAAAGGAGGTGTGGCAAATGACATTAAAGGAACATTGTATAGAAAATAAACTTTTAGCTTTATTATATGAGTGGTCAGAAAAAAACGGAGATTTACAGCCGTCAAATATTTTGACAACTAGCAATGCCAAAGTTTGGTGGAGTTGTTCTTGTGGAAACGAATGGAGAGCCACGATACAAAATCGTATCAACGGACAAGGATGCCCTTTATGCCAACCTAAAGATGCAATACTTCCAAGTAAAAAGCCACCTAGAAAAGACCTTACAGGCAAAAGATTTGGTAGGCTTGTTGTATTAGAACACGCAGGAATCAAAAGAGAATCTATTTGGAAATGCCGATGTGATTGTGGAAATGAAGTGCTAGTGAGAAACACGAATTTAGTTAATAAAAAAACTACTAGTTGTGGATGTAAGCGAACCGAAGTTCGAAGACAAAATTTTAGAGAAAACATTCATTTTGTAGATGGAACATGCATTGAAAAAATAGTGGCAAAAAATACAAACAAAAATAATACGAGTGGGTTTCGTGGTGTTAGCAAAAGAGAAAACGGCAATTTTAGAGTAAGCATCACTTTTAAAGGTAAGCGATATAATTTAGGCTCTTATGCAACTATACAAGAAGCTGTTTATGCAAGACTTGCAGGCGAAGTTATGGTCGATGAGTTTGTGGAAAATTTCAAAAAAGCAAATTGCAATAGCATATAAAATTGATTTAAAATGACTATATCATTGCAAAATATACGATTATCGCAACTTATATTGTTTCTGTGTACGCCCTAAGGTTAATGTGAATCCTAAACACAACTTCCTCAATATGGATGCAAACAAAAATTCAAGGAGAAAATATATTGAAAATATTAAAATTTATTTATAAAGCTATATCGACTTTTATCATTATCTTACTCGTTGTATTTACAATATTGTTAATCGGAACTCGTGCTGTTGGTTTTCAGCCTTACGCAGTCTTGACTGGCAGTATGGCGCCAAAGTATCCCGTTGGGTCTTTTGTGTATGTTCGAGAAATAGAAGCCGAAAAGATTGAGATTGGCGATGCTATCACGTTTTATATAAACGACAAAGAGAATATCGTAACGCACCAAGTTATCGATATAGAAAGCGACCCTATCGCCTTTGAAACCAAAGGTATAGCAAACGATGTGTCCGATGCTAACGCAGTAGAAGTGGACAACCTTATTGGCAAAGTATATTTTTGTGTTCCTTATATGGGATATTTATCTGATACATTAACAAATCCACCTGGCTTATATTATGCCATAGGCGTGATAGTTGGTTGGTTTGTGTTTGTGTGTTTGATTGACATTGCGTGTAAGATACATAGCGATATAAAAGCGAGCAAAGCAAAAAAAGAATAAACTATTTTTCTATTGGTTTATATTCACAAAAAATATGTTTAAAAGGAGGTTTTTGATTCTGGGGTTTTATCTGAAACCCTATCCAACTCAAGGAGGAAAAAAATTATGTTTAAAAAATATCTAGCACCCGTTGTTGCGTTAACTTTAGTTGCAGCTCTTGCAATTGGCGGAACAATGGCATACCTAAGCGATGAAACAGAAGAAGTTACTAATACATTTGTGTTCTCTGAAGATAATATCGTTTCTTTAGAACTTATCGAAACAGTTTTTGGAGATACATATAATGCAGATGGTTTGAACTATTATTCTTTTGATAGCTTAAATTTAGACACAGCTACAACTTACGATATGATTCCAGGCGATGTATTAGCTAAAAACCCAACTGTAACAGTAACTGGTGATGATTGTTATGTTTACATTCAAGTTATCGAAGGAAACAACGAAGCTACTAGCGAAGAAGACTTTTTAGAGTATAGCATTATTGGTTCTACCACTACTGGTGACTACTACTGGGGCGAAATCGATTCAACAAATGGAATCTATATTTTGATGGCTACAAATGGTACTAGCGTTGATACACCTTACGTAGTAGATTCTACTACTAACACAGATGGATTTGCTATTTTAGATGGTACTACAGAAACTGCAACAGCAGATGCAACTACAAATATTTATCCTGCAAGCTTAACAGATGATCAAACTATAGAAACTATCTACGGTACAGTAACAATCAATACAGATATCACTCAAGCTGATATGTTAGATTTATTTGATGTATATGCAGATGAAAATGCACTTACCAATGCTAGTTTAACAACAGCTGATGCATTCGAATATGATGGTAGTTATTATGTTATTTCAGAAGAAGATCTTCCATACTTAACATTCGTTGCATACGCAGTACAAGAATCTAATGTTTCAGCTACAGACGCCATAGTTTTTGACGATTTCGTTGATGACGTTTTTGGCATTACTCCCGCAGCATAACCCAACCACAAACCCACCTCAATCAAATCTCCCTTGTATTTGATTGAGGGGAAACCCAATAAACCAAACCCCAGAATCAAATACCTCTATTAATTTGTGAATATAAACCAATAGAAAACAACTGACAGATTATATATAAAGGAAGGCGGTATATTAATATGAAAAAAAGACTGGTCATATGTTCGACGTGTCTTTTGTTGCTCGGCGGACTTACGGCGTATCAGACCACTGCAGATTATGTGGCTGAACTCACCACTACAAACGTCGTAACTACAGGCAATGTGGAAATTGAACTTATAGAAGAATATCTCGATGAGTTTGGCGAAACGGTAGTTTTCGATTCAACTCTAACTCATGAGGTTGTACCTGGTGACAGCTACTCGAAAATCCCGTACATTACCAACACTGGTTCGGAATCGTGCTACGTTAGAATTTATCTCGCAACCGAAGCAACTCTCGGTGATGAAGTTTTAACTGCCGATGAACTGCAATTCGACATCAACGATGTAAACTGGGTTGCAGAAGATGACACTAGCGTTAGTGGTTGGTATCGTTATGACGGAGTGCTAGAATCTGGTCAAAGCACAGAACCACTGTTCACAGAGGTTGCTTTTGCACTTTCTATGGGCAATGACTATATAGGATATGCAATTGATGTTAACCTACAAGCACAAGGTGTGCAATATGAATACAACGAACTCGAAGATGGCGAAACAATACTTGACGTAACAGGTTGGCCAGCGAGTGACAGAAACTAAGGAGGGATGATTTATGGAAAACAAAAAATTAATAGCAGCAATTCTTGCATCATCTCTTTGCCTAAACCAATGTTTAGGTAGCGTGGCAATAGCAAGTAGCAAGTATAGTGTTTCGAGCGATACGGAAATTTATGATGTTACTGATAATTATGGTGTGTCTGACGATACGATTATTTTAGACCCAAGCGTTTTAGACCCTACTATTTTGGAAACGGAAGTAATAGACCCATACGCTATTTTGGCTGATACCTTTGTAAAGCCAGTTAACTTTACAGATGCTGGACCTCTTATTGACCCAGTGACGGTACCAATTGTAGAAGTTGAAGACGATGAGTTTTCAATGTACGCAGACCAAGATTCTTCAAGCTTAATTTCTCCTATGGCGATGAGCATGTCTGGTTTTGGAATTTCTACTACGTCAGCAGATTATGGTATTTCAGCTATTGAAAATTATGATATTTTAGCTATTGAAGACGAACCTGAAAGCGACACAGACGATGGTGTTATCTTGAATAAAAGTGTATCAGAACCAACAACAGAAGAAGATGATTACTACACAATATCGCTTGAATCTTATACAACTGGTTCTGTTTCATATGTAACAGAGGGTACACCGACCGATATTATATTGGTTTTAGACCAATCTGCTAGTATGTATGAAGATTTTTATGGCGACAACTCTATTGAAGATACAGATTATATCTTTGGCCAATCTTTTATAGATACAGATATTGGTGAAACTTATTACGTTCCGTCAGAACAAGGTGATGGTGACTGGGAAGACACAAGACAATATGCACTAATTAATGCCGTTCGTGATTTTATCGATTCAGTAAATGAAGATGCTGCTACATATAGTGCTGAAGATGGAGATTTTTACCACCGTATTTCTGTAGTTGCATATAGTTCTGCTTATGGTGAGAGTGCTGCAAGCGATGGTGATGAACAAGATTCGGCACTTGGTCTTTTCCTTGATGATAATGTTAATACTTACCGCACTTTATATGACTATCCAGAGGGCTTAGATGACGATAACGATAAATATGACGAGGAGTACTATGATTATCCAGAGACAAATACAGGAACTAGCGTCCAATCTGTTGAAAACGCTTTTGTAATTCTTGATGGTAGCGATACTGATGGCTTAGGGATTGAGGAAGATGGAAATCTAACTAAAAACGGTGCCGAAATCAACCAACTTAAAAAATGGGTGCAACAACTAGATGCCGATAGAGGTACACCAACCGATGATGGTATGGACGAAGCACGTCAAATAATGGGAATGCTTGAGGCAGAAGAGACTACAGAAGAACGAAATCGCGTTGTAGTTTTATTCACTGATGGTGCACCAAAAGATACAACAGAAGCAAATTTCGAAATTGTATATGCAGACCGTGCTATAGATGATGCATATGTAATGAAAAACACATACGGAGCAAGCGTTTATGGTGTTGGTATTTTCGATGGTGCAAACCCAGATGTAATAACAGGTGGTGCGAGTACCGAGGTAGGCACAACGTGGACAGTAGAAGCCAATTCCTATGACTATTTAGTATATAACGCGTCCGCAAATAACCGTTTTATGAACTTTATTTCTTCAAAAAGTGATGATGCAGACGATTTAGGCTTGGAAGAAACTACGAATAGTGGCGTTCCTACAGGCTATAGAATCACCGACGAATACAATTGGGACGAGAAAGCAGCATACTATTTAACGGCTGGTGACTCGGATAGTTTAAGCGATATATTCACCTCAATTTCTGACCAAATTACTGTGTCGAATGTAACGCTTACAGAAACAACGCAAGTTCGTGACTATGTCAGCGACTATTTCCAATTGCCAGAAGAATATACCGTAGATGAAATTTTCGAAAATTTATCTTTGGAAGTTCTTGCGTGTACAGGCGAAAATATTTATGCGCCAGTAGGAGAAGAAATATATTTATGGGCAGATTCTGGTATTGAATTCACTTATGACAGCGACGGCGACAGTTACACTGACAACGGCGACGGAACATATACAGCAACTTTTACGCCTAAAACTAGTTGGGACGACTCTTACGAGCTAACCGTAACATACGATGAAGAACAAAAAGGAATTCTTGTCAATGGTTTCAATTATAACGATAACTTTGTTACAGTTGATACAAAAGCTGATGGAAAATATACAAACGGTGGTGCGCATGGCAGTAAACTTGTAATAGAGTTTGACATTGAAAGAGCTGAAGGCTTTATCGGTGGTAACGATGTTGCATCTAATACTAGTCAATCTGGCATTTATGTTGCAGGTTCTGAAGGTGCTGTCGAAGGTTCTTATGTTTACTCAAGTTTGGAATTTTTCGAGGTTCCAGTAACAGACGTTGAAATAGAATATGATGTAAGTACTCGCGACCAAACAATTTTCCTAGGAAATATTATGGCACTCGACAAAATCTTACAAATCGACGATCACGATATCTTCGGTTTCTCAAACTTCTATGTAGATATTACTTTCTATGTTTTAGCAGAGGGCACTATCGAAGATACAGCGAACTTTACTGATGATGAGTTTGACATAGCTACTGTTACAGATTATGAAATTGACGGAACAACACCAATATACAACAATACTTTCATAGCAGAGCTTTATATTCCAGCACAAACTTCTGCAACCGATGCGATGACTTTATTCAATGATGCATTACCAGAAGTTATGCCAGACCAATCTACAGAATATGATGTATTTTGCTTGGTAACTCCATCTACAAACTCAACAACTAGTGATACAGGTGGTGTTGCTGATTTGGAAACATATGAACTCGCAACTACAGTGCGCGTTCTTCACCCACAAGTTAATGGTGAGGATATTTGGGTTGATTTTGGTGCTACTGTAAATCTACGTCAAGATGGCACTTCGCCTATAACATGGGGAGCTATTGCAGATGATGAGTATATTGACTCGATAAATCTTTTCGAAGCAAACGCATCTTATCCTCCAACAGTTTATTATATTTACCAAAACAAAGTAACAGGCGAGTATTTTAAATCGCAATACCAAGTTGACTGGAATAATGATGGAGATTTGGAAGATGATGGTGAAATTGGCACAGCCATTGGTGGCACAATTTCTTACGAAACATCAACTTTAGACGGCTTCACCCTCAAAACAGCTACTGGTGAAAACAATGTAAACGTTCGTGAGAACATCGACGTTAACGTTGTTGGCGACCGTGAATATGAAATTGTTGCTATGCAAATATTAAGTTCAGACGGTTATCAAAATGTTTCTTATGTAAGTGCAGAGTCTGATGTATATACTAGCATGGAAGACGATGACATCACAAATGACAATGCATTTAACGTTTTTGTGAATGAATACGAAGTTTCTATCACAAAAACTGTAGATTACGATGAGTATTTAGCATATCCACAAAGCTTTGTTTTCACAGCGCAACAAACTGGCTATGACTATGTCGAAGATTTGAGTGACGATTCTTATGACGATACTGACATAGAAACAGATGCTGAAGGAAGACAAATAGTTTATCGTGAGCCTAATATTATCGACGTAGTTATGCTACCAACTGATTTTACTGATAATGGCGATGGCACAATGTCTTGCACAGTGACAATTGTAAACTTAATCGCAGGCTTAGAAACCACTGTAACCGAAGACACAGACTGGTCATGGAGATACACGCTAGATAATAGTGCGACCGAAGTTTGGGCAGTGAGTGCAGATGATGATACTACAAAAATACCGGCGAGTTCAGATGATACTACAACAGACGAAGATTATTTTGACGCATATTACATTAACGGTGGCGAGTTAGACGCAAATAATACAGAACACGCTATTACGGGCGAGGTAAATGAAGATGGTTCTATCACCGTGAAATATTACCACGCATTATATGAAAGTGACGTTGACACAAACAAAAATGGTTTTATTGATACTATAGTTGACATAGACGGCGATGGCATTCCAGATACCGATGCTTTCGTATATCGTGATAGAAACAACGATACTTATGTAGATATTGATATTTTAAGACCAACGGCTGATGAATTAGCAGACGGCACGTTTGAATATAACGAATACTCTGGCGATTACGACTACTACGATATTCCATTCGACTTGGATAATGACGAGTTTGTCGATATGCTAGTAAGTGCTGCGACAGCTGGTACTGATGGTTTCAGACTTATTACAGACTCTATGACAGCCTATACAACAGACTACTTTACAGGTTTCTATCTAAATGAAGATGGAAATATCTACGGAAACCAAAAATTAACATTAATTTTCAACAGACAAACTAAATATTTCAACGGTTACTATGTAGACTACTTTAGCTATGACCCAGATAACGCAGCGAATGTAACAGCTGTAGTTTCTGGTGGTAACGGTGGTATATATGCTGTAGACGATACAGAAATGATTTCCGACCTAAGTGGTAGCTCAGAGTATGAATTTGAAATCACAAAAGCAGAAGATGAAGATGGAAACAACGTAGGTCACAATAATGGTAATGCATTCAGTACTTTATTAATCACAGCCTATGCAGTTGATGATGATGGAAATAGACTTACTGGTGTTAGTGAAGAAACTATCGAATGTTACGGTACAGGACGTGTTATCCTAGCAACACCAACAAACTTAGTATCATTCGACAGAGATGGCGACGGAGTAGATTACGTTGAGGTCGGCGACACTACAGGCAGAGTAGACACAGTAGAAGGTGCTGACAACCAATTACCACTTCGAGTTCGTGATACTTACAGATATATTAATGTCGATGAGTCCTTAGTATTCACAGAAGGTATCACAAATGCAACTACAATTGCAAGTGGTGGTGGCGCACCAGCAGACGGCTTGATTTTCGTAGGATTTACAAATGACTTGTCTGTCGAAAACTGGTTAAGCAAACAATACGCTATAGTAAATGAATTTGATGAAATAGGTGGCGACGAGGGGGAAGTTGAATGATGAAATTAATATCTTTGAAATTTGAAAAACCCTTCTCAAAACGTCATGTTGTAGCGTTTGTGTTATCGCTAGTATTGTTGATTTCGCTCCCTACAACAGGAGTTATGGCATGGCTTGCAACACAAACGCAAGCCGTGACAAACGTTTTTAAAGGCGTTATCTTCGACTTAACAGTTACAGAAAACTTTACAAATGGTGACACTATAAAAGAAGATGTTTATATCGAAAACACAGGCGACGTTGCAATGTATATCAGAGTAAAACTATCGGCGCAAGCTCTTGTTAACGAAGATGATGTTGTCGGAAGACCAGTTGTCGAAGCAGACACCGAAAACACACTAAGTGGTGGTTATCGCTACACAGCACTAGATGTTGATGATTTTGATATCGTATTCGAGGACTTAGATGAAGATGGTGATGATACTAACACAGGTTACTGGTTCCAAGTTGGTAATTATTATTACTATTCTGAATTGGTAGAGCCAGGCGAAAAAGTATTATTCATTAATGAAGCCACACTTAACGATGATATCGAATTCGAAAACGAATACACTCCATCGTTAGTAGTCATGGCAGACGGTGTTCAAGCGAATATGTTGACAATGGCAGAAGATGGCCAACTTACACAATGGTTAGATTATGTTTACGTAGAAACAGATGGCACTTTAGCAGATGCGACAGCTGTTGCAGACTAGGAAGGAGATACTATGAAAAAAACAATATCATTTTTAAAAATCTTTGTTTTAACTTTTGTGGTATTTTCTACAATGGCTATGACAATTTTCGCAGACACAGTTCCAGAGGTTGAATTTAACGCAGACTCAACCGAATTTACTACAACGCACGAAGATTTATTCGTAAATTTTAAATCTGTTATACCTGGTGGAACTTACTCACAAACCGTGACAGTTACTGCATCAGACTTAGCAGATGACCAATCGGTGGATATTTACCTTACAGCGCAAAACAAAACTGCTGATTACAATGCTCTTGCAGGTTTAGAGGACATAACTTTAACCGTTAAAAATCAAAAAGGCGAAGATGTCACCGTGTCAATCGAAAGTCAGTTATTAATTGCAACTTTCGAAGAAGACGGCAGTATCACTTTAACGATTGATTTAAACGTTCCAGTTACAGTTGGCAACGAAATCGCAAATTTAAACGGTAGCGTAGAATGGGTTTTCCAAGCTGAATTACATACCGATGTAGACGAGCCTGTTATAGACCCTACCCCAGAACCAGATCCTATCCCAGAACCTACTCCAGACCCTACTCCAGATCCAGATCCTACCCCGGAACCAGAACCAGACCC
>JAWXUP010000078.1:0-10773 GCA_044426345.1 Clostridia bacterium
TATGAAAATATAATAATTTTTAAAAATAAAACGCTAGAAATTTCTAACGTTTTATTCTGGAGCGGATGACGGGGCTCGAACCCGCTACCTCCACCTTGGCAAGGTGGCGCTCTACCAGATGAGCTACATCCGCAAATTGGTGCCTTTGGACAGAATCGAACTGCCGACACGAGGATTTTCAGTCCTCTGCTCTACCGACTGAGCTACAAAGGCAAAAGTTTGGCGACCCATATCGGGCTCGAACCGACGACCTCTAGCGTGACAGGCTAGCGCTCTAACCAACTGAGCTAATGGGCCAAACTTGTGGTGGAAACAACAGGGATCGAACCTGTGACCCCCTGCTTGTAAGGCAGGTGCTCTCCCAGCTGAGCTATGCTTCCAAATGTGTTGCGACTTATTTAGTATACACTATATAAGCTTTTTTGTCAAGATATTTTTTTGTTTTTTTCAAAATTTCTTTAAATATCTTTTTGCTTTAGGTATTGTTCCCTATCAGCTTATTTATTATACTACAATTATACATTGTTTGTCAATAGTTTTTCAAAAGTTTTTTTATTTTTAATTTACTATTTGTAGTTTCTGCTTTTTTATAACTTTTTTCTTCTTTTTATTATCATTGATGTATGTTTTTTCGGTGGTCTACCTCTGACCACTAGTGCAAACTTTTTTTCTCGCAGTCGCTCGCCGCGGGGCTGATACTTTGGGACATCCCAAAGTATCCAAAAGACGAAATCTTTTTGCGAAAAGATTTATCAAAATCTAGGGCGTGGTGTTTTTATTTGTTGTACGCAATCCGGCATCCGTTCGCCTAACCACTCGTACTCCAACTCGCTATCGCTTATGCAATGGTATTGGTAAATTTTTTCAGCCACGTAGTTGCCTATTTCGGTGCTGGAACTTACGTTATTCGTGCCACGCACGTTTGATACGGTGTTATAAATTTTATTTATACGTGAAAATCAATGCACCCTGTAGGGGCGAACAGTGTTCGCCCGTGACACACAACAAGACATCATAATTTAAAAATCAATGCACCCTGTAGGGGGACGACGTCCTCGACATCCCGTTAATAAAATCTGCACAGATTATAATTAAAACGGACGCATCGGTATGACGGGCGACCAATGATCGCCCCTACAAATTACAACAGGTATTTAGATTGTTGCATTGCAGAAAAGATAGTTGACGATTTCGTAGCGAAGACCGTTTGCATCTGGACCGAAAGTTGTTTCCGTCAGACCATTGGTAACTTCGTTGTCTAATGCCCATTCGATAGCTTTTTCATAGAACACTCCTACGTCCACATCGTCAAATAGTGGGACTGGAGCCTTCACTACAGTGATACCTTGGAATGCTATCTTTATATAAAAAAATATGTATTGACAAATGAGTTAGCATATGCTAACCTAAATATAGAAAAAGATTTTTGTCAAGAAGTTATATAAAATTGGAGGTATTAATGAATGTAATATTTGCGTTTACATTAACGCTGCTCGCTGGACTTGCGACTGGTATAGGTAGTGCGATGGTTTTGTTGACACGAAACACAAATAAAAAGTTTCTGTCATTTTCACTTGGTTTATCAGCAGGTGTTATGCTTTATGTTTCGTTTGTAGAGATTTTAGCAAAAGCTGTTGAGGCTTTGAGCGAAGTTTATGGAGATAAATTAGGTAATTTTTATGCGGTACTTGGTTTTTTTGCAGGTGTCGCTGTGATAGCACTTATTGATAAATTTATGCCTAAAATGGGGAATCCTCACGAAATCCATACTGTGGAAGAAATGGATGGACAAGATGAGGAGCATAAAACAAATCTTATGCGAATGGGTATGTTTACAGCGATTGCAATTGGTATACATAATTTTCCAGAGGGTTTAGCTACATTTATTTCAGCATTGGAAGACCCTAGTCTTGGTATAGCGATTACAGTTGCAATAGCAATTCATAATATTCCAGAAGGAATTGCTGTAGCTGTGCCTATTTTTTATGCTACGGGTAGTCGCAAAAAAGCTTTTAAATTATCGTTTTTATCAGGGCTTTCAGAACCTATAGGGGCTTTGGTTGGATATTTTTTATTTATTCGATTTTTTGGCAATGAAACCTTTGGTTTTATATTTGCAGCAGTTGCAGGGATTATGGTATATATAAGTTTAGATGAATTACTTCCTGCGGCAGAGGAATATGGGGAACATCACATTGCTATATGGGGAGTAATTATCGGTATGATAATTATGGCTATTAGTCTGTTACTGTTTATATAGAATAAAAAATAGCTCAAGCTTTAAAATTAAAAGCTTGTTAGACAGTGGAAAAAGTGGCAAGCAAAAAAAGTTACACAAAAACAAAACTTATCTTAAAACTCAAAATAAAATTTGAAAGCACTTACTAGCAAAGTAAAAATTTTTCAGAGAAAAATTATTTACGCAGTGGACTGATACGGATTGCTGATAAAACAAGCTGTGTTTTCGTCTTTTGGATACTTTTGTACGCACAAAAGTATCAGCCACGCGGCGAGCGACTGCCGAGAAAAAAGATGGCACTAGTGGTAAGTGGTGAGGAAGAAAATAAAAAAATTTGACTATTTTGAAAATGAGTTTATATAGAACAAAAAACAACCCAAGCTTTAAAATTAAAAGCTTGGGTTTCTTTATTAAACAAATTTTGAAGTTAACCTTTGATAGAACCAACCATTACACCTTTTGCAAAGTATTTTTGAATGAATGGATAAACCATCATAATAGGTACGATTGCAACGATAATTGTAGCGTATTTCAAAGCTGAGCTTACAAGTTCAACGTCAGTACCACCATCGGTAGAAGAAGAACCTATTGCGATAACTTCTCTTAATACTAATTGTAATGGGAATAAAGCTTTATCATTTAAGTAGATAAATGGACCGAAATAAGCATTCCACATTGCAACTGCATAGTATAAGCCGATTGTAGCGAATACAGCAGATGATGAAGGAACAACTAGTCTAAAGAAAACGCCGATGTCGTTAAGACCATCCATAGAGCCAGCTTCTTCGATTTCTTTAGGGAAAGCTTGGAAGAAACTACGCATAATGATGAAGTTCCAAGTAGAAACAACACCAGGTAATAAAACTGCCCAGATTGTGTCAAGCATACCAAGTTCACGAACTACAAGATAAGTAGGAATCATACCACCAGAGAAGAACATTGTGAAAAGAATCATAAATGAAAATATTTTATGACCTAAAATTTCTTTTCTGCTAAGTGCATAAGCACCAGTTGATGTTATAGCAAGTGACATTGCAGTACCAACTACTGTATAGAAAATTGTGTTTGCATAAGATAAAATCAAAGCCTCGTTTTGGAAAACAGCTTGATACATTTTTAGGTTGAAGTTTACTGGTAGAATACCAACTTTACCTCTTAATACAGATGAGCTATCTGAGAAAGAAACAGCTACCATATGCATAAATGGTAAAATGATTATTGCTACAATGAATGATAGGAAAAGTATGCTAAGTATTGTATATCCCCAATTTCTTTTTGTTATCATAATATCTCTCCTTAAAACAGACTTGAATCACTAAAGCGTCTTGCTACAGTGTTAGCAAATATTAATAGTACGAAACATACAACGGAATTAAATAAACCAACCGCAGTTGCGTAACTTAAATTACCGTTTACAATACCTACCCTATAAACAAAGGTATCGATGATATCCGATGTTGAATATGTAGCAGAGTTTTGTAATAATAATGCTTTTTCTAAGTTTACAGTTAAGATAGAACCTATTCTCAATAACAACATTGTGATAATTGTAGGAGCGATTGATGGAAGAGTAATATTTAACATTTGTTGCCATCTGTTAGCACCGTCAATTGAAGCTGCTTCGTATAAAGCAGGGTCGATGTTAGTTAAAGCTGCCATATAGATGATAGCGCCCCAGCCCATTTGTTGCCATATATCACTGGCAACGAACATAGGTCTAAACCATGCAGCAGATTGGAAGAAGTTTATTGCTGTACCACCCAAAGCTACGATGATTTGGTTTACGATACCGTTAATAGGTGATAAGAATTCTTGTAACATACCAGCTACAACAACTGAAGATAAGAAGTGAGGCATATAGCTGACAGTTTGAACGAATTTTTTCTTTTGCATACCTTTTACTTCGTTTAAAACTAAAGCGAAGATGATAGGAGCAGGGAAACCGAAAACAATCATTTGTAACCCTAATATAATACTGTTTGTAACAGTACGTGTTGCAGAAGCTGTGCTAAAGAATGTATTGAAATGTTCAAATCCGATGAATTCAGATTTCGCAAATCCTCTGAAAGGTGAGTAGTCTAAAAATGCAATACTAACGCCCCACATAGGTGCGTATTTGAATACTAAATAATAAATTAATGTAGGTAAGAATAAAATTAATAAATATTTGCTTTTGTTGAATCTTTTAAAAAAGCTTGGTTTACTTTTGGTTTGTGGTTTTTCTTTAACTAAAGTTGACATAAGCATCCCCTATTCTTAAAACTATTTTGAGTTTAAATAAGTATTTGCGTTAGCGTATATTTTGACAAGCCATAATTTGAAATTATATGTTTATCAAAAGGTACGCATATCATAATAAAATATTTTATTATGAATGTTCTTCATAACTCTGGGTGAAGAACTGTGAGAAGTTTGTTTGCGAAAATGTAACTACTTATATATAGTAAGAGAAAATTAAAACCGACTAAAAATTTTCTTTAGAAGGTTTGAGAAGTCTCTTAATATACTAAAATTAGTGCGACTTGAATAGCGTTTACTACATCAAATATAATGTAGTAATTTCATTGAGCCTTAAACTTGAATCTTGTTTATTTATAGTGAAAACGTAAAAACTACAAAAACTCCGATTGGTTGATAGTTATTAAGATTGGTTATTTATACTAGAATATAAAAACTAGCGTATTGAATTTAACCTTTTTATTCGTCAAATTACAAAGCCAAACTTGTAAACAAGTTTCTTCTAGACTATTACATATTGCTTGTTTGTGGAAGTAATAGTAAAAGAAGTATTACACCAAAGGAAACAAAAAACAAGGAATTGGTGAGATGGAATTGCAAAGGACACTATCAGGTTTTTTGAATTGCAGATTATACATATTAAAAACCATAATTTATAGTTTAAAATACGTTAAATATATCGCCTGATAGAGTGAAATTTTATTGTTGAACGAAAATAATTAAATGAATTGTATGATTTTATATAAATCCTCCTCTTTTGATTTGTAAACGGAAAATTATTTGCTTGAATAAGTAATTTCCGATATATACATCATACACTATTTTAGATTGAATTTCAATACTAAATTTAGAAAAAAATTATATATTTTGTTACAAATTATTAATCTTTATGTAAGAAAAAACGAATAATAATATAACTTACATCTTGTATATGGTAAAAATGCACAAAAAAATTTGTGTCTTTTTGAGCATTTTGCAATGGTGCAACTTGTATACAAAAGGGTGCAAAAAGTGAAAATTTTTGTTTATAATGTTTGGAAATTAAGTTTTTCATATAATAATGATATATGTTTTTTGAGAAAAATTAAAAATGAAAATTTTAAGATTCAGATAGTATATAAAAATTAAAATTTCGTCATATAGCACAAAAAACAAGTTCAAATTTTTTGAATATATAAATTCATACAAAAAGAAAAATTTGTGCATAGTGAATAAAATATTAATGGTTATAATTGTGCAAAATAGAGTATTTGTTTAAAAAAGTGAAATTTATATTGATATTGTTTTGAATTTAGTATATTATGAGAAAGTAAAACGTGGCAAAGTAAATGATAATTTTTAAAAAGTAGAAAGGTTTTGAAATTATGAAAAGATTATTAAGCGCAACTTTATCGGCTGCTATGATTCTTGCTTTACTAGCAGGTTGTAGTGGAGTGGTAAATTCAGGCTCTAGTAGTTCTAGTTCATCTAGCTCATCTAGTTCTAGCTCTTCTAGCAGTACTTCTTCTGAAAATGTATCTTACAATGGTATCGAAAATCCAGGAACAATTGAAATGTTCATCCCTTCACAAGCGAGTTACCCTTATAGTGCAGATTGGCCAATCGTAGATGCTCTTTACGAAAACACTGGTATACCTTACACAGTAACTGACATCGTAAACGTTGATAACTCATTTGCAACAAAATTATCAACTATTATGATTTCTGACGATCTACCAGACTTAATTTTCCCAATCACAAATGATATCATTCGTGAATATGGTGATGATGGTGCATTTATCAATATCTTAGATTATATGGATCAACTTCCAAACTTCTCAGCTTGGGCTGAAGAAAATCCTGAAGAAGTTCTTTCGTTCAAATCTTGGGACGGTTCTTTATATCAATTCCCATCAACTGGTGCCCAAGATGGTAACAGACGTGGTATGTCAATCAGACAAGATATCCTTGATGAAATCGGTATGGATCATCCAACTACAAGTGATGAATTCTATGATGTATTAGTAGCTATGAAAGAAGCTTATCCAGAAAGCTATCCTCTAGCATTCCGTAATGGCTTAGAACAATTCACAACATTTGCTCCTATGTGGGGAACAAACTCATTCTTCTTCCAACAAACAAGTAGAATGTTTGGTTTAACAGAAGATGGTACTTGGGAATTTGGACCAACAACTGATGCTTACAAAGAAATGGTTGAATTCTTCTTAAAATTATATCAAGAAGGTTTAGTAATTCCTAACTTCTTATCTTGTGACCAAACTAGCTGGCAAGAACTTATGTTAAGTGACGTTTCATTCGTAACATTTGACTATATCGGTAGATCTGACGTATTTAATGCTGCAGCTGCTGAATTTGACCCAGATTACAACTTAGTATACTTATCTCCATTCCTTGGTGGTTCATCAGAAACTACTGGTTTATATGATGGTAGAACAGGTTCTTATGGTTTCATTATCACAGCATCAACTGATCACCTAGAAGAATGTTTAGCATTCGTTGACTATTTATATACTGACGAAGCTATTGAACTTTCAAGCTATGGCGTTGAAGGCATCGACTGGGAATGGCAAGGCGAAGAACGCGTAATGCTTACTGAATATGAAAGCGTAAATGACTGGAGAACTGCAACAGGTACACACTGTAGTGGTTTCTACCAAATCATCGACCGTACACCTACATTGGCTATGTCATCTGAACCTCTTCAAGAAGCTAACCTTTTAGCTGCTGAACAAGAAATTGCTAAACAACCAGTATTCTTATGGAGTGAAGAAGAACAAAAAATTATGGACTCAGTTGGTTCTCCAATAATCGACTACGTTTCTGAAACTTTATCATTATTCTTAACAGGCCAAAAAGATATGTCTGAATGGGATAACTACGTAGCAACTGTTGAATCTATGGGTATCGATGAAATCGAAGCAATCCACGTTTCAGCTTATGCTCGTTTGATGGGTGAATAATTTATAATTTAAATTTGAATACCTTTACTGCACCACTTTTGATTAAGTGGTGCAGTTTTTTGCGTAGTAGGGACGGAAAACTCGTTCACTACGGTGTGAGTTGGTTTTAAATTGTGCTAGCTCCCTCCGTCAAAATCGAAGATTTTGCCACCTCCCTCGGAGAGGGAGGCTTTTTCCTTTGGCTCCATCTTTGAGGGAGCTATCACCGCAGTGACTGAGGGAGTTTACTACATATTATTTATTATGATGCACGGGCGAACACTGTTCGCCCCTACGGGTGTGTTGTTAAAAATGGCGATATTTTATAGCGTAGTAGGGACGGATTCAATATCCGTCCGTCATACTGATATATCCGTTTTTAATTTAATTGATGTGAATTTATTGCACAGTGAACGAATGCCGAGAAAAAAGTTTGCACTAGTATTAAGAGGGAAAATAACCGTACAAAAACGCATACAAACCTAAAACGAAGGTCTGTATGCGTTTACATTATTTATGATGTTTAAAGTGTGTTTTAAAATGGTGATGATTATGAATGGCCTCGTTGCAAGTCTTTGACAAATATTCTCGAACATCTTGTTCAGTGGATACGCTGGATAAAACGGTTAAAAGGTCACCGGCTTTGATTATAGTACTGCCATTTGGTGTTATATCGTGTTCATTACGTTTTATTGATACAATAAGACAATTTTCTGGAAGTTTTAGTGTTACAATGGCTTGATTTTCGATTAAAGAACCGTGCTGAACGATATATTCAATTAAAATTTTAGAACTGTCAACAGGAGGAGCGTGAAGTCCTCGGCTTTCTAGTAAGTTTTCTAAAAGAGATTCATAAACTGGTTTGTTTTGAAGTTCTTCAGCAACTATATAAGCAACGGCTGATGTGATTATAAGAGGTAGAAGTTGAGAAAGAGAACCTGTCATTTCTACAAGTAGAATGATACCAGTAAGTGGAGCACGAACTATAGCAGTGAAGTAACCAGCCATAGCTATTATTACGAAATTATAGAATAATACTTCGTTTAACGGAGTTATTGGAATTATAATTTTTGCAAAAATAGCGCCAATGGTAGCGCCTAGAACCAATAATGGAAAGAATATTCCACCTGGAGCACCAGAACCAAAGCTTATCATAGAAAAGAAAAATTTAATGATCAGTGCCAAAATTAAAAAGGTGAGGCTAGTGGTGATGTGTAGATCATCTATTATACTATGTCCACCACAAAGAACAACTGGAAAAGTTAGACCTAAAATACCAGCACATAAAAAAGGAATCATCATTCTTATGCGAACAGGGAGTTTTGACATACTTTTATATATTTTTTGTGATTTTATTAAGCAAATATTATAAATAACACCACTAAAACCTAAAGTAACACCTAAAACTATAAAAATCCAGTAAAATTCTATAGGGATTGACTGCGTAATTTCAAAATGAAAAACATTGGTAATGCCAAAGAAAAGTTTGGAAACGAAGTCAGCAGAAATTGCCGCTACCATCGTTGATAGCAAAATCATAGGTGAGAAATATCGGAAAAGTTCTTCAATCGCAAACATCATTCCTGATAATGGAGCATTAAAAGCAGCCGCCAAACCAGCACTTGCTCCACTGGCAACATAAATACGACGTTCGGTTTGAGAGGTTGCAAATTTTTGTGAAATACCTTGCCCAACACAAGCACCAAGCTGAATTGATGGACCTTCGCGACCGAGCGACAGTCCAGAGATTATCGAAACTGTTCCTCCTATTAATTTCGCAAGCAAAGTCGATAGCCAAGAACCACGAATTTGTCCCATAATAATTGCTTTAACTTGAGGAATGCCACTACCTGAGATTAACGAAAAATTTTCTACCAGTCTACCGATTAAATATCCTGTTACAGCTAGGCATATGAAAAGCAAAGGGGAATATTTCATATTTTCTGACATAAAATTATAAATTGAGAAACAAAGTTCCTCGGCATATGTTAGCATAAAGCGATATAAAACGCAAAAAAGACCAGCAACAACGCCGATTAGCATACTTATACCGATTATTTTGGTGCTCCTAAAACGCGTTTTTTGTTTGATGAAGTTTGGAAGTTCCATAAAATTATGTCCTTTCTGAAAAATTAAAGAATAGTGAAAAGTAAAATTAGTACTTACTTTATAATAGTATATCATAAAAACGTTAGTTTGAATAGGGAAAAAGTGCGAAAAAATATATATTTTGAAAATGAATAAAATTAAGGTTGTGTTTGCAAGTCCAATATTTCAAATTGTATTTATTCGAAGTTATTGTAAATTATATTTCATATAATATAGCATAAAATAGGACTTTTTATTTGCTTGGTTAGTTATTGACAACCAATATGTAATGTGCTATAATTAATTTGCGAATTATTCGCAAATTGGGAGGTTTGTGTATGAGTAGCTATCAAACAGAACAACGCAAAAAATTAATATCTATCTTTAAGAAAAGTCCACATCAGTCTTTTTCAGCACAAGAAATTCACAATCTCACAGACCCTAATAGCATTAGCTTGAGTGCTGTGTATAGAAATCTGGTTAAGATGGAACAAGAAGGTGTTTTGTGTAAAGTTAGTGAGAAAAAACGTTCTGGAACATTGTATCAGTATGTAGATCCAGAGCATTGTGCAGGAATTATACATTTTAAATGTAATGTTTGCGAACAAACGTTTCATTTGAATAAATCTATTTCTCAAATGGTTATTAATATAGCTAAAGAGGACTATTCATTTTTGATAAATGGTGCATCAGCATTTTTATATGGCGAATGTGAGAAATGTTCGCAAAATAGACAATAATAAACAATAATCGACAAATTAAAAAGGATACAGATAATGAGAAAAATTCCATTTTTAGCAACAGTGACAGCAATGGTAATGGCGCTTACAGCTTGTTCTTCAGGCACAACAGAAACGCCAAGTACAACAGAAACAACAAGCACAACAACATCATCTACAACTGAAAAAATTAGTATCGTAGCATCTTCTTTTTATGAATATGACTGGACTCGTGAAGTTTTAGGAGAAAATGCAGATAATTTTGATCTTTATTTACTAATGAGCGATGGCGTAGATTTACACAGCTATGAACCAAGCGTTCAAGATATAGCACTTATATCTTCAGCTGATTTATTTATTTATAATGGTGGCGAATCTGACACTTGGGTTGATGATATCATTTCGCAATCTATGAATGAAGATTTAAGAGCAATTTGCGTGACACAAACTTTAGGTGATGCAGTTTTAGCTGAAGTAACAGTTGAAGGTATGGAAGAGGAAGAACACGATCACGACCACGAAGATGAAGTTTCAACTGAAGAAGAGCACG